>NZ_JBFTKP010000008.1:7500-270802 GCF_056396005.1 Allobosea sp. 05T439
GATGGGGCCGCCCGCGCTTGCCATGGTCGCGGCCGGCGTCACGGCACCGCTGATTGCCCGGCGCGTTCGCCCCGGCTTCGTGGTGGCCGGAGCGCTGGGGTTGTCGGTTGCGGGCTATCTGATGCTGACCCAACTGGATAACAGCGCGTCCGGCGTGGCCATTGTCGTCGCCGGCTTCTCGTTGGCCTATCTCGGGCTTGGCACGATCGCTGCGCTGGGTACGGACCTCGTGGTTGGATCGGCCCCCGCCGACAAGGCAGGCTCGGCATCGGCGATGTCCGAGACGGTGCAGGACCTCGGCGTATCGCTCGGCATTGCAGTGCTTGGCAGCCTCRCCACCGCCATCTATCGCCGAGCCATGCTCGACCGCATGCCTGATCATCTCGGTCATCAAGCGCAAGAGGCCGTTGGAGACAGCTTGTGGGCGGCATCCTCGGTTGCGTCGCAGCTGCCTGTCGGCCTGATGGAAGAGGCGCAGGCTGCGTTCACAGCAGGGTTCAGCACCGCGGCCATGTTCAGTGCCGTGAGCGTTTCACTCCTCGCCATCCTCGCTGCCGTCTCGCTGCGGCATATTGGCGTCATTCACGGTAGCGAGCCGCCCCGGTGAAGCGGGTGGAGCCCTTTCGGGACGGTCCGGCGCTGAAGGGCCACATCACCGGCCCCGAGGCGATCCGGGATCAGGCGAGAGCCGGCGCCGACCGCGTGCGGACCCCGCTGGAACGTTCAGGGCAGAAGGTCGTCATGCCTCGCTGGTTCGCATATTCGCGAAAAGCGGCCAGAGCGCGAATGCAGCCCGCAGCGACGATTATCCCGCGGTCACCTCGGGGCGCCGCCCCAACGCGTCGAGGTTACGGGAAGCCAGATGCGCATCATGGCATCGAAAGGGGATCTGCTCAGGCCCCTTGCCGCAGGACCCGGCGCAAAAATCGACCACGCTCGACGTGGCCGGTTCTGTTTTGAAATGGCGGACAGGGCGGGATTCGAACCCGCGATACGGTTTCCCGTATACACACTTTCCAGGCGTGCGCCTTCAACCACTCGGCCACCTGTCCGGCGGGCTGCTTATGACCGCCGAGCCGGCTTCTTTCAAGGCCTGAAACGCGCTTTTCGTATTCTTGCGTGGAGAGCGCCGGACAAGGTTGCAAAGCCGTGCCCGAATGGGCACATCGGATGCGAAGGGCGCGTGCGGGGAATGGGGCGGGATGCTGCGTTTTTTCATCCGTTTGCTGGGTTATCTTGCTGTCGCCAGCGGATTCGTGGCGCTGGTCATCGACGGCGCGCGTTCGATCGCCAATTCCTCGCTTCAGTTCACGCCGCTCGGCGAAATCCTCCTCATTCTGCTGCCGACGCGCTATCCGCTGCTGCAGCCAGCCATCGAGCGCAATCTACATCCGCTGCTCTGGGACCCGATGCTGCTCTCGCTGATGCGGTCGCCCGTCGCGCTGGTCGCGCTGGTGCTCGGTTTCCTCCTGCTCTGGCTCGGCGCGAGGCCCGAGCCGCAGGTCGGTATCGTCACGCGACGGTGAAGGGCCATGCAGGGCGAGCGCCTGTCGGAACGGCGGCGCCATGCTTATCTCGGGAGCAACTGTTGGAGGATGGAGCCGATCATGTTCTCCCTGCGCAAGAAGACGACCCTGCCCAGCCCGGCCGAGGCCCTGCCCGGCCGGTCCGAGCCGATCCCGACAGCCGAGCGCCATTTCCTGAACGATCGCCCGTTGCAGGGCCCGTATCCCGCCGGGACGCAGAAGGCCCTGTTCGGCCTCGGTTGTTTCTGGGGGGCTGAACGCAAGTTCTGGCAGATCGAGCACGGCATCTGGGTCACCGCAGTCGGCTATGCCGGAGGCATCACACCCAACCCGAGCTATGAGGAGGTGTGCAGCGGGCTGACCGGGCATAACGAAGTCGTGCTCGTGGTCTTCGATCCGGCCAGGCTCTCCTACGAGGCCCTGCTCAAGACCTTCTGGGAGAATCACGACCCGACGCAGGGCATGCGGCAGGGCAATGATGTCGGCACCCAGTACCGCTCCGGCATCTATGTCTTCGACGAGGCACAGAAGCTGGCTGCCGAACGCAGCAAGGCAGATTACCAGAGCGCCCTCGCCTCGCGCGGCTACGGACCGATCAGCACGGAAATCCTCGACGCGCCCGCCTTCTATTTCGCCGAGGACTCCCACCAGCAATATCTCGCCAAGAATCCGGCAGGCTATTGCGGCCTCGGCGGCACCGGCGTCGCCTGCCAGATCGGCGTCGGCGTCGACGCCTGATCACGCCCAGCCCCAAACCGATAAGGAGGCCCCGCAGGCTCGCTTGCGGGGCTTCTTCGCATCATGGCAAGAAGCGTCGAGACGATCACGCAGGGGCAGGACGATGGGCGAGCGCGAGATGGAAGCCGGGAACGGGCCCGTTCACCGGCCCTCCGCAGCGACCCGAATTCTGGAATCCATCCTCTTCGCCAGCCGCTGGCTGCTTGCCCCGTTCTACATCCTGCTCGTGCTGGCCCTCGCCGGGCTGCTGATCAAGGCGTTGCAGGAGGCGTTCCACGTCCTGAGCCATGTCTTCACCGCCAGCGAAGCGGACGTGATCCTCGGCGTGCTGGCGCTGGTCGACCTGACCTTCACCGGCTCCCTGATCGTGATCGTGATCTTTTCGGGTTACGAGAATTTCGTCTCGAAGATCGATACCAATGCGCATCGCGACTGGCCGGACTGGATGTCGAAGATCGATTTCTCCGGGCTGAAGCTGAAGCTGATCTCCTCGATCGTCGCCATCTCCGCCATCCAGGTGCTGAAGGCCTTCATGAACGTGAAGGGCACCAGCGACCGCGACCTGATGTGGTATGTCGCGATCCATCTCGTCTTCGTCAGCTCGGGCCTGTTGATGGCTCTCAGCGACCGGATTTCCGGCGATGCGCAGGGCAAGGCCGGCGGCGCAAACGGACACTAAGACGGGCCGCGCTGCACCGGGGGCCGCCCCCCTGTGCCCCGAATTAGCCACACTATTGCGCGCCCTGCGTGCAAAACGCGCCGGCATTGCCAGTCGCGCACTTGATCAGCCGGCAAAAGCTGCGAACACTCCCGGGTTCATAGGGAGCTTCCGTGACATGACCATGACTTTCAGATCGAAACTTGCGGCCGCAGGTCTCGTGCTCGGCGGCGTTGCGTTTGCAGCGGGCCTCGCCTTTGCCCAGGCGCCAGCCTTCTTCCGCATCGGAACGGGCGGCACGGCCGGCACCTACTACCCGATCGGTGGCCTGATCGCGAATGCGATCTCGGCGCCCCCGCAACTGGTCGCAACGGCCGTCGCCAGCAACGGCTCGGTCGCCAATGTCAACGCGATCGTCGGCGGCGCGGCCGAATCCGGCTTCGTCCAGGCTGATGTCGCCTATTGGGCTTATTCCGGCACCGGCGTCTACGAGGGCAAGCCGAAGGTCGCCGATCTGCGCTCGATCGCCAACCTCTATCCCGAGTCGGTCCATCTCGTCGTCCGCAAGGCCTCGAATGTGAAGAGCGTCGCCGATCTCAAGGGCAAGAAGGTCTC
Source organism: Allobosea sp. 05T439 (assembly GCF_056396005.1). NCBI lineage: Bacteria > Pseudomonadati > Pseudomonadota > Alphaproteobacteria > Hyphomicrobiales > Alloboseaceae > Allobosea > Allobosea sp. 05T439. The sequence goes on from NZ_JBFTKP010000008.1 coordinate 11,038, forward strand.
GCTCGACGAGCCGGGCTCCGGCACGCTGCTCAACGCCAAGGCGATCCTCAACGCCTATGGCATTACCGAGAAGGACATCTCGGCCGAATTCCTCAAGCCGAACCAGGCAGCCGAGAAGATGAAGGACGGCTCGGTCGACGCCTTCTTCTTCACCGGCGGCTTCCCCGCTGCCGCGATTTCGGAGCTGGCCTCGACCGGCTCGGGCATCGACATCCTGCCGATCTCCGGACCGCAGGCCGAGAAGCTCTCCAAGGAGTTCCCCTTCTTCGCCGCCGACGAAATCCCGGCCGGCACGTACAAGGATGTCGGCGCGATCAAGACCGTCGCCGTCGGCGCGCATTGGGTGACTTCCGCCAAGGTTTCTGCCGACACCGTCTATGCCGTGACCAAGGCCCTGTGGAGCGACAAGGCCCGCGCCGCGCTCGATGCCGGCCATGCCAAGGGCAAGGCGATCCGCAAGGAGACCGCGCTGTCGGGCCTGCAGGGCGTGCCGCTGCATCCCGGCGCCGAGAAGTTCTACAAGGAAGCCGGGCTACTGAAGTAAGCCGCCGCGACCTCCCCCTTCCCGCATGGGAAAGGGGCCAAGGGAGACGGCGCGAGGCCTCACGCGAGAGGCCTCCGGCAAATCCTCCCCGTTCAGACCTCGCTTTCCCTCACCCCTGCCCCTCTCCCCATCCGGGAGAGGGGTTTGCCGTTGAGTTTTGACATGACAACCCAGCCCTCCGCCGCCGAACTCGCCAAGCTCGAGGAAGAACTCGATCCGGAAATGCAGTTCCGCAAGGTGCCGCATGGCACCTCGCTGATCATCGGCGGATTGCTGCTCGCACTCTCGGCTTTCCACTACTACACGGCCGGCTTCGGACTACTGCGCGAGACGACGCATCGCGGCATCCATCTCGCCTTCGTGCTCAGCCTGATCTTCCTGGTGTTCTCGGCCCGCAAGAGCGATGCCCAGACGGTGCACGCCTCGACGCTGCTGCGGCCGGGGGGCGTGCCGCTCTACGATTGGATCTGCGCCGTCGCGGTGGCGATCTCGAGCCTTTACGTGCCCTGGATCTTCGAGGACATGGTCTTCCGCGTCGGCAATCCCTCTACGCTCGACGTCGTCATGGGCACGATCACCATCGTGCTGATGATCGAGGCGACGCGGCGCGCGATCGGCTGGGGGCTGCCGATGATCGCGCTCTTCGCCATTGTCTACGCGATCTTCGGCAACTGGTTTCCCGGCATCTTCCTGCACCCGGGCGCGACCTGGTCGACCCTCGTCAACCATCTCTATCTGACCAGCCAGGGCGTCTATGGCGTCGCGCTTGGCGTGGTCGCAACCTATGTCTTCCATTTCGTGCTGTTTGGCGTGCTCGCCACGCGGATCGGGCTCGGCCGGCTCTTCCTCGGCGTAGCGGCTGCGCTCGCCGGGCGCTTCGCCGGCGGACCGGCAAAGATCTCGATCTTCGGCTCCGCCCTGTTCGGCATGATCTCGGGCTCCTCCGTCGCCAATACCGTGACGGTCGGCTCACTGACGATCCCGATGATGATCCGGCTCGGCTACCAGCGCCATTTTGCGGCAGCCGTCGAATCGACGGCCGCGACCGGGGGGCAGATCACCCCGCCGATCATGGGCGCCGCCGCTTTCCTGATGGTCGAATTCCTGAACCTGCCCTACGCGACGATCGTCATCGCCGCGATCATCCCCGCCTTCATGCATTTCTTCGGCGTGCTGATGCAGGTGCATTTCGAGGCGAAGCGCTCCGGCATGCGCGGCCTGACCGATGCCGAGATTCCGAATCTCCGTGAAGTCTTTGCCCGCGACTGGCCGACGATCGCGCCCCTCTTTGCGCTGATCCTGGTGCTGTTCACCGGCTATACGCCCTATCTCGCTGCGTTCTGGGGCATCACCGGCTGCATGCTGGTTGGCCTCGCGCAGTATCGCGCCGCCTCGGCCCTCGCCTTCGCGCTCGCCATCGGCCTTGCCGCGCCAACCGAGTTCCTGCGCGTGCCCGGCGTCAACGCGACCTTCACGCTGGCCTGTTTCGCGGTGATGGCGCATGGCGTGCTGATGCGCTCGGACGAGGGGCGCCGGCGCATGAACGACATGGTCGATGCCTTCATCCTCGGCGCCAAATACGCCATTGGCGTCGGCGCGGCGGCGGCGACCGTCGGCATCATCGTCGGCGTGGTGACGCTGACCGGCGTCGGCTTCAAGATCTCCTGGATCGTGACCTCGCTCGCCGATCAATGGGCCAAGGGCGTGCTCGATCTCGTGCCGTTCCTGCCCTTCGACATCAAGTCGGCGACGCTGTTCTTCACGCTGCTGCTCACCGGCATCGTCTGCATCCTGCTCGGCTGCGGCGTGCCCACCACGGCGAACTACATCATCATGGTGACGGTGGCCGCGCCGGCGCTCGGCCTGCTCGGCGTCAACCCGCTGGTGGCGCATTTCTTCGTGTTCTATTACGGGGTCCTCGCCGATGTGACCCCACCAGTCGCGATCGCAGCCTATGCCGGAGCGAGCATGGCCGGCGCCGATCCGTTCAAGACCGGCAACACCGCCTTCCGGCTGGCGCTCGGCAAGGTGCTGGTACCCTTCGTCTTCGTGTTTTCTCCCTCGATGCTGATCATGGCGCCGGGCTTCACCTGGACCGAGCTGATCGGCTCGACCGCGGCCTGCATCGCCAGCATCACCTTCCTCTCTGCCGCTTTCGCCGGCTGGTTCCTGGCCCCGCTGGCAATGTGGGAACGCGTTGTCGTCGGCATCGCCGCCCTGCCGATGATCCTGGCGACCCCGGCCAGTGTCCTGGCGGGGCTCGTCATCGCAGCCCCCGTCCTGCTGCGTCAGGTGGGGGCGCGGCGGGCCAGCGTGGCGCCGGCCTGAGTTCCCGATATGTTCTTGCCAGTGAGCTGAGCATTCGCTAGCCTCCCCCAAGGGAACAGGGAGGCGCGGATGGTCACGCGGGTCGCGACGGTTGCGTTCGAGGGCATCGAGGCGCGCGCCGTCGACGTGCAGGTCCAGGTCACAGCGGGCGGCGTCGCCTTCCTTCTGGTCGGCTTGCCGGACAAGGCGGTGGCGGAAAGCCGCGAGCGAGTGCGTGCCGCGCTGATCGCATCGGGACTGGCGCTGCCGGCCAAGCGCATCACGGTCAATCTGGCGCCGGCCGATCTGCCAAAGGAGGGCAGCCATTACGATCTCCCGATCGCACTAGCGGTCATGGCCGCCATCGGCGCGATCCCTGCCGATGCGCTCGCCGGCTATACAGTCCTCGGCGAACTTGCGCTCGACGGCTCCATCACCTCCGTCGCAGGCGTCCTGCCAGCAGCGATGGCCGCCTATGCCCGCGGACAAGGGCTTATCTGCCCCGCCGCCTGCGGCCCGGAGGCCGCCTGGGCTGCCGCCGATGTCGATATCCTTAATCCGCGCTCGCTGATCCAGCTCGCGAACCATTTCAAGGGTACGCAGGTGATGGCCCGGCCAGTGCCGTCCGTGGCCCGGCAGTCCGGGCCCCTGCCCGATCTCGCCGATATTCGCGGCCAGGAAAGCGCGCGCCGCGTGCTGGAGATCGCCGCCGCCGGCGGCCATAATCTCCTGATGAACGGGCCTCCCGGTGCCGGCAAGTCGATGCTGGCGAGCCGCCTGCCCTCGATCCTGCCGCCGCTTTCGCCGCGCGAACTGCTCGAGGTCTCGATGGTGCATTCCGTCGCCGGGCATCTCGCCGAGGGAGCGCTGACCGATCGCCGCCCCTTTCGCGCGCCGCATCACTCGGCCTCGATGGCGGCACTCGTCGGTGGCGGCCTGCAGGCCAAGCCCGGCGAGGTTTCGCTCGCCCATCACGGCGTGCTTTTCCTCGATGAATTGCCGGAGTTCCAGGCTCAGGCCCTCGACGCGCTGCGCCAGCCGATGGAGACCGGCGAGGTGCTGATCTCGCGCGCCAACCACCGCGCCATCTACCCCGCGCGATTCCAGCTTGTCGCCGCAATGAACCCGTGCCGATGCGGCAAGGCAACCGAACCGGGCTATGCCTGCCGGCGGCAGCCGAACGAGCGTTGCATGGCCCAGTATCAGACCCGGATCTCAGGTCCGATGCTCGACCGCATCGACATCGTCATCGATGTGCCGGCCGTAACCGCAACGGACCTGTTTCTGCCGGCCGACAGCGAAGGCTCGGCGGAGGTCGCGGCCCGGGTCGCCGTGGCGCGCCAGGTGCAGACGGCGCGCTTCGAGGCGCTCGGCCTCTCCGAGATCGCGACCAACGCCGCGTGCCCGGCGCCCGTGCTCGACCAGATCGCCCGGCCGGACAATGCCGGCATTTCGCTCCTGCGCGACGCCGCCGAGGCCCTGAGGCTGACAGCGCGCGGCTACCATCGTGTTCTGAAAGTCGCGCGCACACTTGCCGATCTCGACGGCGAGATGAAGATCGGCCGGGTCCATCTCGCGGAGGCGCTATCCTACCGTTCACGCATCGATCAGGTGGCGCAGGCCGCCTGATGTCGGAGCGTGCGGCATCCGTGCCGCCAGGTTAACAAATTCATTCAAACGATCGCGAAAGCAGCGTTCGCGCGCGAACGCTTTCTCAAGGGGACGAATACTAGGCTGGCATCATGGAGCTTCCATCTTTCCCAGTGGTCTGGGCTGTTCTCGCCAGCCTGCTGACCGTTCTGGCCGGCGTCGCCGCCGTGATGCAGCTACGCGCACGCAACCGCGTCGTGGAGCAAGCGCTGGACATGACCCAGGATCTGGAGAAGCTGACCGATCGTCTCTGGGCGTTAGCAGATAGCGAAGAGCGCTATCGCAGCCTGATCGAGGCCCAGGGCGATCTGATCGTCCGCCGGAACGAAAGCAGCATCGTCTACGCCAATGCCGCCTATGCGGCGCTTCTCGGAGCGACCGAGGCCGAGATCATCGGCAGCCGCACGGCACCGCGCGTCATCGAGAGCCGACCTGCGCAGGCACTGACCGACGGCACGCGGATCTTCGACGAATGCATCGCTTCGCCCGAGGGAGGCGAGCGCTGGATCTCCTGGGTCGAGACCATCGTGCCGGTCGCCCTCGGCAAGACCGTGCTGCAGCGTGTCGGCCGCGATATCTCCGCCCGGATCGCCGGCGAGCAGGCGCTGGAAGAGGCGCGCAGCCGCGCCGAGAGCGCCAACGAGGCAAAGTCGCGGTTCCTTGCAACCGTCAGCCACGAGTTCCGGACGCCGCTCAACGGGATTCTCGGCATGGCCGACCTCCTGAACGACACCAGGCTCGACCCTGAGCAGACCACCTATGTCCGGGCACTCAGGACGTCGGGCGAAGCCCTGCTCGGCCTCGTCGACGACATTCTCGACTTCGCCAAGGTCGAAGCGGGCAGACTCGAACTCGCCGAAGAGCGCTTCGATCTCGGCCAGTTGGTCGAGACGGTCAGCGAATTGATGGCGCCACGAGCCCAGGCCAAGGGGCTCGAGATTGCGACCTTCCTCGCACCGGATCTCGCCTCGCACTGGATCGGAGACCGCGACCGGCTGCGCCAGATCCTGCTCAACCTCGTCGGCAATGCGATCAAGTTCACCGAGAGCGGCGGTGTCGGCATTCGCGTCGCCCGCGCGGGCGACGCCATCGCCATCAGCGTTTCCGATACCGGTCCAGGCGTTCCGCCAGGGCGATTGCAGGCGATCTTCGAGGAATTCGAACAGGCCGACAGCTCTGCGGCCCGTCGTCATGACGGCACCGGTCTCGGGCTCGCGATCGTGCGCCGGCTCGTGACCTTGATGGGTGGCTCGGTCACGGCAGAAAATGCGCCGGAATCGGGCGCGATCTTCCGCGTTACATTGCCGCTTCCGGAGGGCGGCGCGGGGGTGCGGGTTACGGTACTGCCGGAGTGGCGCGGCAAGCTGATCTTGATCGCATCTGCCGCGCCGTTCGGACCGGACTATCTCGCTGAGACCATGGAGATCGCCGGCGCATCGATCATGCGCGCCCGGAATGTGACAGAAGCGCTCGCGCTGCTCGCGGGCGCGCGGCGCTTCGATGCCGCCCTGATCGACCAGGCCATCGGGGTCGATGAAGCGCGCGCCGTCGCTGCTGCCGCCCGGCAGGCCGGTGTCGGCGAGTGCCTGATCCTGATGTCTCCCTTTGAGCGCCGCCAATTCGGTTCACCGCTCGCTGGCGGGTTCACCGGCTTTCTCGTCAAGCCGGTCCGCGCCCGCTCGCTCTATGAGCGGCTTGCACCGCCTGCCCGGCCGCGGCAGGAGACTCTGCCGCCCCGGGGGGTGACCCCGATCCAGGCCAAGGACCCCGGTCCGCCTCAACTGACGGTGTTGATCGCGGAGGATAACGATATCAACGGTCTGCTCGTGACACGGACCCTTGAACGCCTCGGCTGCACGGCCGTCTGGGCTCGGGACGGGCGTGAAGCGGTCGCTCTCATCGAGGCCGGGCTCACGGGCAAGCGCGCGCCCTTCGATCTCATTCTGCTCGACATCCGGATGCCTGAGCTTGACGGATTGGAAGCCGCTCGTCGGATTCGCGCCCTGGAGGCCTCGCTCGGGCGGCCAAATTTGCTACCCATTGTCGCGGTCACCGCCAATGTCGCCGAGGAGGATCGGCAAGCCGCGCTGGCCGCCGGAATGAATGATTGCCTGGCTAAACCACTGGCCCGAGAGGCGCTTCGCGCCTGGATCGCGCGTGTCACCGGAACGCCGCGCGTCACACTCCGCGCTTGACGGACAGTCACAACTCTGACGCAGTTCTGTCGCGATCCCGTAGGAACATCGGTACTAGCCTGGCGAACTGCAGATTCGACGGCACAGGGACGAGACGGACAATGGCCTTCGACATGTTGCGCGGCCTACGACAGCCGGCAAATCAGCTGCCAGCGGGCCACCCTCTCTTGTCGCGCTTCTCCCCACTCATGCTGATCACCGGCGACACCATGCGCCGCCTCAGTCGGAAGCAGGATCACCTGGGCGAAACGCTCGGCCGCTCCGGCTCTCTGGAAGTGCGGCTGGCGCGCGGCCCGCGCGAGATCTGGCGCGCGCAGCGACTGCGCTATCGGGTGTTCTACCAGGAGATGTCCGCAAAGCCGGATGTCGTCGCCCGCATGTTCCGCCGCGATGCGGATCGCTATGACGCGGCGTGCGACCATCTCCTCGTCATCGACCATGCGGCGCGCGGCCGGTTCGGCGGTCTGAAACCGAAGGTCGTCGGCACCTATCGCTTGATGCGCGAAGGGTCGGCTCTGCGGCTTGGCGGCTTCTACTCCCAATCGGAATTCGATCTTTCTGGAATGATCGAACGCCACCGCGGCCTGCGCTTCCTCGAACTCGGCCGCTCCTGCGTGCTCAAGCCCTATCGCACCAAGAAGACGGTGGAACTGCTCTGGCACGGCATCTGGGCCTATGTCCGGCACCATCGCATCGATGCGATGTTCGGCTGCGCGAGTTTTGACGGCACCGACCCGGATGCGCTGGCGCTGCCATTGAGCTTCCTGCATCACCATGCCCGCGCCGAGGGCGAGTGGTCCGCCACGGCGCGCCCGGAGCGTCATATTGCGATGGACCGGCTGCCGATCGAAGAGGTCGATGCCAAGGCGGCGCTGAAGCTGCTGCCGCCGCTGATCAAGGGCTACCTCCGGCTCGGCGCCCGCTTCGGCTCCGGTGCGGTCGTCGACAAGCAGTTCGGCACCACCGATGTGCTGGTCATCGTGCCGGTCTCGGCGATCGACAGGCGCTATCTCGACTATCTCGGCGACGAAGGGCAGCGCTACGCGGCTTGAGCAACGCTCACTCGCCTGCTGACGCCAGCGCCCGCAGCGCCTCCCTGTAAGTGGGGTAGCGCAGCTCATAGCGCAGTTCGCGCGTCACCAGGGCGTTCGAGACCCGCTTGTTCTCCCCGTAGAAGCTCGCAGCCATGGGCGAGAGCTTTGCCGGATCGAACGGCACTTCGGGGGGCGGAGTCAGACCCGTCAGTTCGGCGGCAAGCGTGATCACGTCCTGCGGCGGGGCCGGCTCGTTGTCGGTGACGTTGTAGACCGCGCCCGCTCGCGGCCTGGCCAGCGAAGCCAGCAGGATGCCGGCGATATCGTCGACATGGATGCGATTGAAGACCTGGCCAGGCTTGATCAGGCGGTTGGCGGTGCCGGCGCGGAGCTTGGTGATGGCATTGCGCCCGGGACCGTAAATGCCGGAGAGCCGGAATATCTGCACCGGCTTGCCACTGCGCTCGCCCAGGGCAAGCCAGGCTTCGTCGATTTCGAGGCGCTGCTTCGAGCGTCGGCTCGTCGGCCGGCATTCGGCCCCTTCATCGATCCAGGCACCGCCGTGGTCGCCGTAAACTCCAATGGTCGAGAGATAGCCGATCCAGCGCAGGTTCGGCGCAGCAGCCAGCGCCTCGCCGAGTCCGTTCAGAACCGGATCGCCCTCGTCATCGGGCTGGACCGAGACGAGGACCGCGTCAGCCTCGGCAACGGCCTGGGCCAAGGGGCGCGATACCGCAAAACCGTCATAGACCAGCGTATGCAAGCCCTCGCGACTAAGACGCCCCGCCTTCTCGGCCGATCGGACCGTACCGGTGACCTCCCAGCCCTCCGCTTGCGCTGCACGCGCGAAAAACCCGGCGGAGTAGCCGAGACCAAGAATGACAAGCTTCATGCGACGGGTTCCGGGGCGGAGAGAAAGGCAAGCCATTCCTGGCGGACGTCAGGATCTGCTTCGCCAGACAGCGCGGCTTCGGCAAGGCCGCGCGCGCGCTCGGGCGCGAGCCTGATCAAGGCCCAGGCGGCCATGGCGCGCACCAGCGGCGAAGCGTCCGCAATCAGCCGCTCGGCGCTCGCGGCAAGATCCGGCCGGCCGCTATTGCCGATGGCGATCAGCACATTGCGGATGAAGCGATCGCGGCCGGTGCGCTTGACCGGCGTGCCGGCAAAGAGCTGGCGGAAGGATGGGTCGTCGAGCGCCGCGAGATCGGCCAGGGGCAATGCCTCAAGCTCGTCCTTCAGCGCAAGCCGGGTCTCGTGCGCCGCCTCGGCGAACTTGTTCCAGGGACATACGGCCAGGCAATCATCGCAACCGAAGACGCGGTTGCCGATGCCGGGCCGCAAGGCGGCGTCGATATGGCCCTGATGCTCGATGGTGAGATAGGCGATGCAGCGGCGCGCATCGAGCTGATAGGGCGCGGGAAAGGCGTCGGTCGGACAGATATCGAGACAACGCCGGCAGGAACCGCAATGGTCGCGCTCCGGCCCATCGACCGGCAGTTCGGCCGTTGTGTAGATCGCGCCGAGAAAGAGCCAGGAGCCGTGTTCGCGCGAGACCAGTACGGTATGCTTGCCCTGCCAACCAAGCCCCGCGGCCTGCGCCAGCGGCTTCTCCATCACCGGCGCGGTATCGACGAAGACCTTCACATCTGCGCCGCCGCGAGCCGCCAGCAACCCGGCGACGCTCTTCAGCCGGCCCTTGATGACATCGTGATAGTCGCGCCTGCGGGCATAGAGCGAAATCGCAGCCTTGTCGGGTTGACCGAGGATGGCGAGCGGATCGCCCTCGCCCGCATAGCTCACACCGAGCATCACGACGCTGCGCACCTCGCTCCAGAGCCGGCGCGGATCAGCGCGTTCGTCCCTGCGCTCGGTCAGCCAATCCATATCGCCATGGTGTCCGGCCGCCAGCCAGGCGCTCAGCCGTTCGGGCGCCTCGGGGATCGCACTGGCGGAGGCGATGCGAGCGACCACGAAGCCTTCGGCGCTCGCGCGCTCCAGCACCGCGCGCTTGAGCTTCTCGCCGTTCAGAAGTCCAGATTGTCGTAATGGGCGCTCGGCGCCATGCCCGGCACCCGGTCGCTCAACAGCGGCCGGAAGCTCGGCCGGGATTTGATCCTCGCGTACCATGCGCGCGCGGCCTCGTCCTCTTCCCAGGGCACATCGCCGAGATAGTCGACGCAAGAGAGATGCGCGGCCGCGGCGAGATCGGCATAGCTCAGCGCACTGCCTGCGAGCCAGTTCCGTTTGGCCGTCAGCCAGGCGATATAGCGCAAATGATAGCGCACATTGGCGCGGGCGGCGCGGATGGCGCTCATTTCCGGCGGGCCACCGCCCTCATCCCGGCTCATGAAGCGCTTCATGACCTTCTCGAGCACCAGCGGGTTGGTGATCTCGCTATCGAATTTGAGGTTGAACCAGTCGAGCAGGCGACGAACCTCGACGCGCTCTGCCATCCCCTCCGGCAACAGGCGCCGGGGGCCCAGCGCCAGCCCGCGGGTCTCGTCGAGATACTCCGAGATCGGTCCGGCGCCCGGGACGGCAAAGCCGTTCTCCTCGCGAAAAACCGGTGTCGTGCCAGCTGTGTTGAGTTCCAGAAACTCGCGCCGGCGCTCCCAGACACGCTCCTCGATCAGCTCCGCCTCCTGCCCGAACTCGCCAAGGACGAGCCGGATGAAGCGCGAATGCGGGCATAACGGATAATGATGAAGGGACGCCATTGCACTCTTGAAACAGATGGATGCGGCCGAAGCAGGGCTGTCGAAGGGGGGAGGCATCGGGCTATGCGCCGCACATTTGCTATAGTCTCGGCTACGCCCCCTCACAACCCGCTGCCCATGGGAAGCCACGAATCCACGGCATTGGCTTGGCGAAGTGGTAACCAATTGGCAAAGAGCTTGGTTCCATAGAGGGGTACGGTTTACCTCTGCCGCGGCGGCGATCTGAGGCTTCCTGGGAAACAGCCATGCAAAACCTGTTCGAAGCGATCGTGCTCGGCATCGTCGAGGGTCTGACCGAGTTCCTGCCGGTCTCCTCCACTGGCCATCTCCTGCTGCTCGGTCACTTTCTCGGCTTTGAATCGAACGGCAAGACCTTCGAGGTCCTGATCCAGCTCGGCGCGATCCTTGCCATCCTGCTGGTCTATTTCCGGCGGCTACTCGACATCGCGCTGCGGCTGCGGACCGATCCGGCGGCACGGCGCTTCGTGATCGGCGTGCTCGTCGCCTTCCTGCCGGCAGCGGTGATCGGCGCCTTGCTGCATGGCTTCATCAAGGGCGTGCTGTTCAACCCGTTCCTGGTCTGCTGCGCCCTGATCGCGGGCGGGCTCGTGCTGCTCGTCGTCGACGAGCTCGAGCTCGAGGTGAAGCACACCGACGCCACCACCTTCCCGCTGCCGATGTATCTCAAGATCGGCTTCATCCAGTGCCTGGCGATGATTCCGGGCGTCTCCCGTTCGGGTTCGACGATTGTCGGCGCCATGCTGCTCGGCGCGAGCAAACGCGCGGCGGCGGAGTTCTCGTTCTTCCTCGCCATGCCGACCATGGCGGGCGCCTTCGCCTATGACCTMCTTAAGAATTACAAGACCCTKACCTTCGACGACACGATGCTGATCGTGGTCGGCTTCGTCGCGGCCTTCTTCGCGGCGCTCCTCGTGGTCAAGACCTTCCTCGACTACGTCTCGCGCCGTGGCTTCGCGCTCTTCGCCTGGTGGCGCATCATCGTCGGCGCAGCGGGTTTGGCGGGTCTGTGGGTGTTCGGCTGATCGGAAGGCCCGTCGAGAACTGGGATCCCAGCAGTTCCGACTGAAGGCGCTGTCCATCGCGGCCTGCCATGTGGCGCCGCGGCTTTTCCGGCGCTGCCGTGCTAGCCTGCAAGCGCCGCTATGGGGTGACCGGGTGTTTTCGACCGGCCCCGAGATGCCAGGAGCGTGCCTGCCGTGAGTGTCATTGCCGCCTGTCACTATGTCGATGGGAAGCGTGTCGGGACCGTTGCGCTCGACCAGCCTTCGACCTGTGCCCAGGACCAATCCGATTTCGTCTGGATCGGCCTGCTGGAACCCTCCGAAGAGGAGTTGCGCACGCTCCAKAGCAGCTACGGCCTGCATCCACTTGCGGTCGAGGATGCGCTCAAGGCGCATCAGATGCCCAAGGTCGACATCTATGGCGACCAACTCTTCATCGTGGCGCGCACGGCGCATCTCGAGGATGACCAGATCGCGTATGGCGAGACGGCGATCTTCGTCGGCAAGCACCACATCATCACGGTTCGCCACGGCTCCGCACGGGCCCATACGGAGCTGCGCAGCCAACTCGAGGCCGCGACCGCCCAGATGCGCTACGGCGTCGATTATGTCCTGCACGGCGTGCTGGACTTCATCGTCGACGGCTATTTCCCGATTGTGGAGACGATCGAGGAGGACGTCCTGGAGATGGAGCGGGAGATGCTCGCCAGCGAGTTCGGCCGCGTCGACGTGCCACGCATCTTCGGACTGCGCCGCCAGCTCATCCGCTTCCAGCGGGTGCTCGGACCGATGTCCGAGCTCTGCCGCAAGCTGGTGCATCTCGATCTGCCCTGCATCGATGCCGAGGCGAAGCCCTATTTCAATGACGTCTGGGACCATGCGCGGCGTGCCGAAGCCATGGTCGGGAGCCTCCGCGACATCCTGACCTCCGTCTTCGAGGCGAGTCATCTGCTGGAACAGCAGCGCCAGGGCGTCATCACCAGGCAGCTCGCGGCCTGGGCAGCCATCCTCGCGGTCCCGACCGCGGTTGCCGGGATCTATGGCATGAACTTCGAGCACATGCCGGAACTCAAGACCCAGTACGGCTATTTCGTCGTGCTCGGGCTCATCGCGGCGTTCTGCACCGCGCTCTACATGCGCTTCAAGCGTTTCGGCTGGCTGTAAGGACAGGCGAACCCCGTGCCCTAGCCGATCCTGGGATCGGTCGCAGGCGTCGCCGCATCCGGCACGGGCTGTGGCTGGGCGAAGGGCAGCGAGCCGGTCTGTCGTTCGATGACGCGGTGCACCACGGGCGGGTTGGGCCCCTGATGCAGGGCCCTTACCCTGTCACCGATCATGGCATCTGCCTGGGTGACGCGCTGGTTCTGGCGGATATATTCGACCCAGGTCGGGCTGTCATAGCGCTCGATCCAGAGCTGCGGATCGGTCAGGTCGCGCAGCAAGGCCCAGTGCCTGGCACCGTCGCGGCGGCGGATGCGGCGGCGCTCGGCCATCACATTCAGGAAGGGGACGATGTCCTCCTCGCGAATGATATACTCGATGGTGACGATGATCGGGCCGCTGCGTGGCTCGATGTCGACGGCCACTTTCGGAACCTGCCAGCGGCTGAGCGGGTCGAGATTGAGCTGCTCGAGCGGCGGCAGCGCATAGCGCAGGCCCAGTGCGGCTCCGACAAGCAGAACAGCACCCGCACAGTACAGGGCACGGTCGGTGCCGAAATGCAGGGCGATGTAACCCCAGACCCAGCTGCCGAGCGCCATCCCACCGAAGGTCGCCATCTGGTAGAGCGCAAGCGCCCGGCCGACGACCCAGCGCGGCGCCGAAAGCTGCACGGTCGCGTTGAAGGTCGAGAGTGCAAGGACCCAGCTCGCTCCGGCGATGAGCAGGGCCGCCATGGTCGTCACGGTATAGACGCTCAGCCCCGCCAGGATGACCGCAGCCGAGAAGGCGGCAAAGGAGGCGCGCACCAGCGTCTCTGTCGTGAGCGCGCGACGTACCCGCGCGCTCAGAAGGGCTCCCCCGACCGCTMCCGCACCGAAAGCACCGAGCAGCAGGCCGAAGGTCAAAGGCCCGCCCTTGACGAGATCGCGCGCCACCAGCGGCAGCAGCGCCTGAACCGCAATGGCGCCGAATCCGAAGGCCGCACCACGCAGCAGCACCGAGCGGATATTTGGCGACATCGCGACATAGCGGATGCCGGCGCTCATCGCGATGCCGAGCGTCTCGCGTGGCAGCACGCGCTCGATCTTTGGAGGGTTCCAGCGCGCGAGTACGGTGACGAGCCCGATATAGCTCAGTGCATTCACCGTGAAGGAGGCGACGACGCCCGCCGCCGCAACGATGAAGCCGCCCAGCGCCGGCCCGACGCTGCGGGCAATGTTGAAACCGACGCTGTTCAGTGTGATCGCGGCCGGCAGATCGCGACGCGGCACCATCTCGCCGACCGAGGATTGCCAGGCGGGCCCGTTCAAGGCCGTGCCGCAGCCAATCAGGAAAGTCAGGCCGAGCAGCAGCCACGGGGTGATTACGCCGAACCAGGCCGAGACGGCGAGAGCCACGGAGACCGTGAACATGAAGCCCTGCGCCGTCAGCATGATCTTGCGCCGGTCGAAATTGTCGGAGATCGCCCCCGCCGCCAGCGAGAACATCATGATCGGCAAGGTCGTCGAGGCCTGCACCAGCGCAACCATGTCGGCAGAACTGGCGATCGAAGTCATCAGCCAGGCTGCGCCGACCGACTGGATCATCCCGCCGAAATTGGAGGCAAGGCTCGCGAACCACACAGCCCGGAAGATCGGCTGGCGCAGAGGCACGAATGGCGAAGACAGCCCCTCATCGACCGGCCCATCCCCCGTCGCGGCAACATCGGCTGCGGCTACGTCGGCGGTGGGTTGGGCGTTCGGATCGTCAGGCATGCCATAGGGTTAGAGCCTCGCCCGCGGGCTGCCAACCATCAGTTTGGAATGATTTGCTCTTAGGCACCCGTTTGCGCGGAAAGCCCTTCCCTGCGACGCGCACGCCGCTCGACCTGCCGCGCCGCAGGCGCACGCCAGTAATGGGCGAAGGCGACGAGAAGCCCGGCCAGCGCGACCCAATGCCCGGGCCTGAGGGCCTCGAGATCACCATAGACGACGACATCGGCATTGGCCTGGAACACCAGCCAGGCCGAGGCACCGGTCGCCAACGCATACCAGGCCGTCTCGCAAAGCGCAGTCAGAAGGCCGGCCGCAAGCGCCGTCAGGACCAGCCGGGGCGTATCGAGCGTCACGCCGGATCGCGGCAGCAGCCGGTAAAGCATCAGAAGGCCGAAGAGCCCGGTCATCAGCGCCGGCTGGGTGACGTCGATCTTCGACTGCAGGGCAAAGTGCAGCAGCCCCAGGGCAGCGATGGCATAGACGAGGTTATGCAGCAGTTGCCAGCGGGCGGAACCCAGCCTGCGGATCATGCCGTCGGTCGAGGTTGCACCGAGTGCGACCAGACCGGTCAGCCCCGTGATGCCGACGACGAGATAGAACCGTTTGACGATTTCAGAAACGATCAGCCCGGCGTCGAAACCGAGATCGATGCAGTAAAGCGCGAGATGGGCGAGCGCATAAGCCAGCACGGAGAGGCCCAGCATGCGGCGGATGCCGATGAGCTTGCCCCAGTCGAGAAGCCGGCGCAGCGGCGAGACGGCAAGGGTAACCAGCAGCAGCCTGAGCGCCCAGGTGCCGGTATCATGCACCGCCCGCGTCCAGGGCTTCGAACCGAGCTGGCCGGTCCAGGCGTCGAAGGCGAGCCAGAGCGCCGGCACCAGTAAGAGCGCAAATGTCGCAGCGCGCAGCCCCGAGAAGCGCCCCTGCCGGTCCAGCCACGGCAACCATGCCTTCATGCCGATCTCCACCATCGCATGTCCCGAATACGCGAGAGGCCTTGCCTCTGTCTCGCACGTCTGCACACAAGGACGTGAGCCTTCTGCGATCTGCCCCGTATTCAGAATGGACCGGCCATGCCTTCGACTAGCCCCACCGTCGTTTTCGATGTCGGMAACGTCCTGATCCGCTGGGATCCGCGCCATCTTTACCGAGAGTTGATCCCTGACGAAGCGCGCATGGACTGGTTCATGCAGAACATCTGCACCTCGGCCTGGAACCTCGAGCAGGATCGCGGCCGATCCTGGGCCGACGCCGTCGCCGAACGCGTCTCCGCTCATCCCGAATGGGAGCGTGAGATCAGGGCCTTCGACGAGCGCTGGCACGAGACGGTAACCGGCGAGATCGCAGAAAGCGTCGAGGTCCTCACGGACCTGAAGGCCAGGGGCGAGAAGGTCTATGCGATCACCAATTTCTCGCGCGAGAAATGGGACGAGAGCGTTGTCCGCTTTCCTTTCCTCGGTTCGTTCGACGGCGTCGTGGTCTCGGCACATGAACGGCTGATCAAGCCGGATCCTGCGATCTATCACGTGCTGCTGGAGCGCTACGGCCTCACCGCAGGTTCCTGCGTCTTCATCGACGACAGCGCCAAGAATATCGAGAGCGCGCGTCATGTCGGCATGCAAGCCGTGCATTTCGTCGAGCCGATCGACCTGCGGGCGACACTGCGTGGTCTTGGCGTCCAGATCTAGCGCCGAGCCCGTCCCGAACGTACCACGCTACGAAGACCAGAACGGCCAGAAGGCGCCTCGGAGAAAGTTCGCCACGCCATGAGCATTCCTGTCGAGAGCGTTCTGTCCACCGCCGGCACCGGCCCGTTCCAGCGTCGGCTGCTCGGCATCTTCGGCCTCGTCTGGGCGGCTGATGCCATGCAGGTGCTGGCGGTCGGTTTCACCGCCGCCTCCATCGCTGCGACCTTCGGGCTCAGCGTGCCACAGGCCCTGCAGACCGGAACGCTGTTCTTCCTCGGCATGTTGATCGGCGCCGCGTTGTTTGGGCGCCTCGCCGATCGCTATGGCCGCCGTCGCGTGCTCCTGATCACGGTCGCCTGCGATGCGGTATTCGGGCTGCTCTCGGTCTTCGCCCCGTCCTTCGCAGCCCTTCTCGCGCTACGCTTCCTGACCGGCATCGCAGTCGGCGGCACGTTGCCCGTCGATTACGCGATGATGGCGGAATTCCTGCCGCCGAAGAACCGCGGGCGTTGGCTGGTCATGCTGGAGGGTTTCTGGGCGGTCGGCACGATCGCAGTCGCCCTGGCCGCCTGGGCAGCAAGCATCGCCGGGATCGCTGACGCGTGGCGCTGGATTTTTGCTGCGACGGCGCTGCCCGCGCTGATCGGCATCTGGCTGCGCTTCTGGGTGCCGGAATCACCCCTGTACCTGCTGAAGGAAGGGCGAGCGGACGATGC
This sequence comes from Allobosea sp. 05T439, assembly GCF_056396005.1. Lineage (NCBI taxonomy): Bacteria > Pseudomonadati > Pseudomonadota > Alphaproteobacteria > Hyphomicrobiales > Alloboseaceae > Allobosea > Allobosea sp. 05T439. The sequence continues at coordinate 27,826 of NZ_JBFTKP010000008.1, forward strand.
CAAGCGCGTGCTCAACCAGATGCTGCGCACCAACGGGAAAGCGGAACTCTCGTCCGATTCGGCGATCACCCTGCCACCGGCCGCGACGTCTTCCGGATTGCTCGCGCCTGATCTGCGCCGGCGCACCCTGCTGATTCTCGGAATCTGGTTCCTTGTCTCGGTGTCCTATTACGGCGTCTTCACCTGGATGCCGGCCAAGCTCGCCGGCGAAGGGTTCGGCTTCGTCCGTGGCTATGGCTTCCTCGTCATCGTCGCGCTGGCCCAGCTGCCTGGCTATGCGCTGGCCGCCTATGGCGTCGAGACATGGGGCCGGCGTCCGACCCTGATCGGCTTCCTGCTGCTCAGCGCGGCAGGCTGCGCCCTGTTTGTCGGCGCTGGCAGCGCAACAGTGATCGGCGCGTCGATCCTGCTGATGAGCTTTGCGCTGCTCGGCACCTGGGGTGCACTCTACGCCTTTACGCCCGAGCTCTATCCGACGGAACTCCGCGGCACGGGCATGGGGGTTGCCGGCGCCATGGCGCGGCTCGGCGGCCTGCTCGCGCCATCGGCGGTGGCGCTCGTGATTGCGCAGAGTTTTGCCACTGCGATCGCCCTGTTCGCAGCCCTGCTGCTGGTTGCAGCGGTTGCAGCCTTCCTGATCGACGCCGAGACGCGTCAGGCCGTTCTGGCGTAGTCGGACCGGCTGGGCTCGCGTCATCCCGGGCGCACGAAGCCAGCCCCGGGATGACCTTAGCGAGGGAGAGCGGAACCTGAGCTCCGCTCAGGAATCCATCTTTAGCGCAGCGATGAAGGCTTCCTGCGGGATCTCGACCTTGCCGAACTGCCGCATCTTCTTCTTGCCTTCCTTCTGCTTCTCCAGAAGCTTGCGCTTGCGGGTGGCGTCGCCGCCATAGCACTTGGCGGTCACGTCCTTGCGCAGCGCCCGGATGGTCTCGCGAGCAATGATCTTGCCGCCGATCGCGGCCTGGACCGGAATCTGGAACATGTGCGGCGGGATCAGTTCCTTGAGCTTCTCGCACATGGCGCGACCGCGAGCCTCGGCGCGGGTCCGGTGGACCAGCATCGAGAGCGCGTCGACCGGCTCGGCATTGACCAGGATCGACATGCGCACGAGGTCACCCTCGCGATAGTCGGTGATGGCGTAGTCGAAGGAGGCGTAGCCCTTCGAGATCGACTTCAAACGGTCGTAGAAATCGAACACTACCTCGTTCAGCGGCAGGTCATAGACGACCTTGGCCCGCGAGCCGACATAGCTCAGGTCGATCTGCAGGCCGCGGCGATCCTGGCAGAGCTTCAGCACCGAGCCGAGATATTCGTCCGGCGTGAAGATAGTGGCGCGGATCCAGGGTTCCTCGATCGCCTCGATCTTCATCACATCCGGCATGTCCGCCGGATTGTGCAACTCGAGCGTCGTCCCGTCCCGCAGCCTGAGATGATAGACCACGGACGGCGCGGTCGAGATCAGGTTGAGGTTGAACTCGCGCTCGAGCCGCTCCTGGATGATCTCGAGATGCAGCAGTCCGAGGAAGCCGCAGCGGAAACCGAAGCCGAGCGCTGCCGAGGTCTCCATCTCGTAGGAGAACGAGGCGTCGTTCAGACGCAGCTTCGACATCGCCGAGCGGAGCACCTCGAAATCGGCCGCATCGACCGGGAAAATGCCGCAGAACACCACCGGCTGCACCGGCTTGAAGCCCGGCAGCGCCTCGGCGACCGGCTTGCGATCGTCGGTGATGGTGTCGCCGACGGCGGTATCGGCGACTTCCTTGATCGAGGCGGTGAAGAAGCCGACCTCGCCGGGGCCGAGTTCCTTCACTTCCAGCATCTTCGGCTTGAAAACGCCGACGCGGTCGACGCCATAGGCGGCGTTCGCCCGCATCATGCGGATGGTCATGCCCTTCTTGAGCACGCCGTCGATGATGCGCACGAGCACGACGACGCCGAGATAGGCGTCGTACCAGGAATCGACCAGCAGCGCCTTCAGCGGCGCTTCGAGATTGCCCTTAGGCGCCGGCAGTTTCTGGACGATCGCTTCCAGCACGCCTTCGATGTTGAGACCGGTCTTGGCCGAAATCGGCACGGCTTCCGAGGCATCAAGGCCGATCACGTCCTCGATCTGCTGCTTGATACGCTCGGGCTCGGCTGCCGGCAGGTCGATCTTGTTGAGGACCGTGACGATCTCGTGGCCCGCGTCGAGCGCCTGATAGACGTTGGCGAGTGTCTGCGCCTCGACCCCCTGAGAGGCGTCGACAACCAGCAGCGAGCCTTCGCAGGCAGCCAGCGAACGGGAGACCTCATAAGCGAAGTCGACGTGACCGGGCGTGTCCATCAGGTTGAGGATGTAATCCTTGCCGTCCTGGGCACGATAATCGAGCCGGACGGTCTGTGCCTTGATGGTGATGCCGCGCTCCTTCTCGATATCCATCGAGTCGAGGATCTGCTCGCTCATGTCGCGGGCCGCGACCGTGCCGGTCTGCTGGATCAGCCGGTCGGCAAGGGTCGACTTGCCGTGGTCGATATGGGCCACAATCGAGAAATTGCGGATGTTGTCGAAACTGCGCGTGCTCATGGGCGCGCAATAGCAGTGAAGCCGCACGGGGCCAAGGGTTTGTGGCAGGCGCCTTGCTTCTCTGAAGCATGGCAGGCGCTTGACATTCCATTATATTAGATTTCCTCTACTAAAATGGAGAATCCTCCCGAGAGAGACATCGACAGGCGCCTCGCGACGCGCCTGAAGTCAGCGCGCCAACGGCGCGATCTGACGCTCGACGTGCTTGCCGAGCGCACCGGCGTCAGCCGCGCGATGATCTCGCGAATCGAACGGGGCGAATCGAGCCCGACCGCGGCGTTGCTGGACCGGCTGACCGCCGGGCTCGGCGTGACCTTGTCATCGCTGTTCCATGAGGAGCGCCATGTCGGCCCGGTCGCGCGCCTGGCCGACCAGCCGGTCTGGCTCGACCCTGGCAGCGGCTATGTGCGGCGCAATGTCTCGCCGTCGGGCATCGGCTCACCTGTCGAAATCGTCGACGTGACGCTGCCCCCCGGAGCACGCGTCCTGCTCGACGGACCGCGCATGCTGCACCGCCTCGACCAGCAGGTCTGGCTGCTCGCCGGAGAGATCGAGCTCAGCTTTGGCGGCGCCAGCCATCGACTGCGGAGCGGCGACTGCATCCACATGCTGCTCGACGGGCCGATCACCTATCACAATCCCGGCTCGGAGCCGGCCCGCTATGCCGTCGTGCTGATGACGGCAGACGGCCTATCCCAGGAAAGACCCCGATGACGACGCAGCTCGTTGATACGGCCTCGATCACGCGTCTCGATGCCACTGGCGCGCGCAACGCCATCCCTGCGCTTACCGGTATCCTTCGGGATTCCGTCGCGAACGGCGCCTCTGTMGGCTTCATGGCGGAGAATACCGAGGCCGATTTCAAGGCCTATTGGACAGGTGTCGCAGCCGGCGTCGAAGCAGGACAGATCCTGCTTCTGGTCGCGCGGCAGGGCGACGAGATCGTCGGCACCGCGCAGGTCCACCCCGCCGGCAAGCCAAACCAGCCGCACCGCGCCGATATTGCCAAGGTCCTGGTGCATTCCTCCGCGCGCCGGCAGGGTATCGGTGAAGCGCTGATGCTGGCAGCGGAGGCCGAGGCGTCGGCGGCCGGACGGACGCTGCTCTGCCTCGACACGGACGAGGCCGGCCCGGCGCGGCGGCTCTATAACCGGCTCGGCTGGACCGAGATCGGCACCATCCCGCGCTATGCGCTGATGCCCGATGGCAGCGATTGCGGCTCGACCTTCTTCTTCAAGTCACTCGCCTAATCCAGCGGATTGGGGCTGACCGGCAGATCGGGCTTGGCCGGTTTGCCGGAGAGTGAGGAAATGATGCGGCGCATGCCGGCGAGCAGTTGCTCCGCCTCCTCCTCAGGGAAGCCGGCCAGCGCCCGCCGGTTGACCTGCCGCGCCTCCGCAAGCGCAGACTGCTCCAGTTCCCGGGCCCGCCCTGTCAGATGAATGATACGGGCGCGGGCATCGGCGGCGTCGGGCCTGCGCTCGATCAGACCGTCGCGCTCCATGCGCGCAAGCGTGCTGGCCATCGTCGCCTGCTCGACATCGAGCCGCTCGACCAGGTGCTTCTGGGTGACGCCATCTTCTCGCCAGAGCTCGAGCAGGACCATGAACTGCGCCGGCGCAAGCCCGAGCGGCCGGATGGATTCAGCCAGGGCCTTGGCGAAAAGCCGCGCCATGTGGTTGGCGAGATAGCCGGCCGAATGAGTCTTGAAGGTCGTCACGATCGCATCCCCCCGCCGGGTCGAGATACCAGTTGAACAGCATACTATGCAATGATATATAGCATGCTATTCAAAATCGGGAGGTGACGATGCCCCAAGGGACCGACCTCATTTTGCAATCCGCGATCGCCCGGCGCATGGGACCGATCACATTGGCACTGGCGGCGCTGTTCAGTGGCGCAGCGATCTACATCCTCGCGGCCGAGCAGCCGGCGCGGCTGTCGCTCGACGACGGGGCGCTTCTGCGGCAATGGCAAGCGGCCATCGGCCCGGCGACGCGGATGCAGGCGACGCTGGTCGTGATCACGACGCTCTGCGCCGGTCTCTCCTGGCGCTCCACCCGTAACCCCGCCTGGCTGGTCGGAATGTTCGCGATCCTGGCCAATCTGCCGTTCACGCTACTGGTCATCGCACCGATCAACACGGAACTGCAGGCCATGGCCGCGGCGCAAGCCAGCGCCGCGAGCCGCCATCTCATTCAGCGCTGGGGCGAGCTTCACGCCATCCGCGCCGGGCTCGGGCTATTCGCCGTCCTCAGCTTCAGCTGGGCGCTGTCGCGGCGTCCGTGAAGCCCTGAGCCTTACTCCGCCTTGCGATAGTAAGGCTCGACCGGCCCCTTGAGCGTGATCGTCATCGGCCGGCCGAAGCGGTCCTTGGCGGCGCCGGCCGCCACCTTGATCCAGCCTTCGCTGACGCAATACTCCTCGACATTGGTCTTCTCAGTGCCCTTGAAGCGGATGCCGATATCCTTCGCCAGCACCTCGGCGTCGTAAAAGGGGCTGTCCGGGTTGACGGAGAGACGATCGGGGAGCGTGTCGGTCATGTCTTTGGCCTTGTGGTCTGGAGCGCACCTGGGTCGCTTTGGCGGCAGAGGTAACGCCAGAATGCGTCGATGCCAAATCGGGATGCTTGAGCGGCCTCCCGGCCACTGCGAAATTCGGGGCCGGCGACGTCATGGAGCGCGGGCTGGCGGTCCACCTGATCGAGCGACAGAGCAGTCTCGGTCCGGGGCAACCCGAAGCGAACGACCTTCACGCCAGCGAGCAGGTCATGGCCCGCTGGCTGGAATCGTTCAGCGGCCGCCGGCCTTCTCGATCAAGGCCGCGACGGCCCGCTGCCCGCGCTGGCGGGCATGGGCCAGCGGCGAGACACCATCCTTGTCGGCCAGACTCGGATCGGCGCCTGCCTCGAGCACAAGCTTTGCAACCTCCTGATGCCGTGGCCCGCCATCGCCCAGGATGACGATCTCGAGCAGGCAGGTCCAACCGAGATCGTTGACGTGGTCCAGGTCGATGCCGCTGCCCAGGAGCAGCTTGACCGTCTCGACATGGGCGCGCTCGCAGGCCGGGATCAGGGCGTTGCCGCCATAGCGGTTGCGGATCGCCAGGTCGGGCTTCAGCGGGATCATCGCAGCGACGATCTCGGCGCGACCGGCGGCACCGGCGAGCAGCCAGGGCGTGTCGCGATTGGCGGCCTGCGCATTGATGTTGGCGCCCGCCGCGAGCAGCGCCTTGGCGATCGCTACATGATTGCCGGCCACAGCGAGCAACAACGGCGAGCGCCCCTGCGCATCGCGAGCCTCGAGATCGGCCCCGGCCGCGATCAGCCGGGAGACCTCGGCAGTCCTGCCGGCGGCGGCCGCGTCGAGGAGGCTCGCCTGTCCGTTCTGCCCCATCGCCGCCATCGCAAAAACTCCAAGCACCAGAATCAGTCCGGCTCGCAAGACGCGCTTCACCGCGCACCATCCAGAAGCCGCCCCACGACCTTGGCGGTATAGTCCACCATCGGCACGATGCGGGCATAGTTCAGCCGTGTCGGGCCGATGATGCCGACAACGCCGACAATGCGCTGCTCGGCATCATGGAAAGGTGCGGCGATCATCGAAGAGCCGGACATCGAGAACAGCTTGTTCTCTGAGCCGATGAAGATGCGCACGCCGTCGCCGGCCTCGGCGCGGGACAGCAAGTCGATCACGTCGGTCTGCGTCTCCAGATCCCCGAAGAGCAGGCGGATACGCTCGAGATCCTCCTGTGCCTTGAGATCCTCCAGCAGATTGGCCTGGCCACGCACGATCAGATGGCGATCGCTGCTCGGACCTGACGAGGTGGCGATGCCGCTCTCGACAAGCTTCGCCGTCAGCGCATCGAGTTCGCGCTCCATGGTGGCGCGATCGTCGGCGATCTCGCGCTGCAGTTCGCTCAGGGTCTTGCCGAGGACACGGGCATTGAGAAAATTCGCAGCCTCCGTCAGGGCCGAGGCGGGCAGACCCGGCGGAAGGGCGAGCAACCGATTCTCGACCGTACCGTCCTCCGCCACGAGCACCACAAGCGCGCGCACCGGCTCCAGCCGGACAAATTCGATATGCTTCAGCCGGGAATTGGCCTTGGTGGTGACCACAACGCCGGCACCACGCGACAGCCCTGACAGCAGTGCAGACGCCTCGGTCAGCGCGCCGTCCAGCGTCCGGGTCGAGGCCGCTGCCCGCATCTGAGCCTCGATGCGGGCGCGTTCGTCGGAGGTCAGGTTGCCGACTTCCATCATGGCGTCGACGAAGAAACGCAATCCGCGTTCGGTCGGCAACCGACCGGCCGAGGTATGCGGCGCGTAGATCAGCCCCGCCATTTCGAGGTCGGTCATGACATTGCGCACAGTTGCCGGCGACAGGGCCACCGGCAGCAGCCGCGCGATGTTGCGCGAGCCGACGGGCTCGCCCGTCGCGAGATAGCCATCGACGATCTGCCGGAAAATCTCACGGGAGCGTTGGTCGGTCTCGACCAGCCCGCCAGGGCTGTCCTGCCGCGTGGGCGCGCTCATGGCGAGGCGAGTATCTGGTTGCACATAGGCTATTGTCCCTTCGGCGCGGCAGCGGATCAAGAGGCAAGCGCTGGCTGCTTGCCTTGCCGCGCCCGGCCCAAACGCCTACAAGCCGCCGAACTCACGAAATCGGGATGTGAACATGCGACCCTCCAAACGCGCGGCCGACGAGATGCGCAAGGTCACGCTGGAACGCGGCGTGGTGCGCTATGCGGAAGGTTCCTGCATGGTCAGCTTCGGCGAGACCAAGGTGCTCTGCGCCGCGACGGTCGAGGAAAAGGGTCCACCATGGCTGCGTGGCACCGGCAAGGGCTGGGTCACGGCCGAGTACTCAATGCTGCCGCGTGCCACGCATGAACGCACACGCCGCGAGGTCACCTCCGGCAAGCCATCGGGCCGCACGCAGGAAATCCAGCGCCTGGTCGGGCGCTCGCTTCGCGCGGTCGTCGACCTGACCGCCATCGGCGAGCGCCAGATCGTGGTCGATTGCGACGTCCTCCAGGCTGATGGCGGCACGCGCACGGCCTCGATCACCGGCGCCTGGGTCGCGCTGCACGACGCGCTGAAATGGATGGAGGGGCGCGGCATGCTCAAGGCATCGAACCCGCTCAAGGATCATGTCGCCGCGATTTCCTGCGGTATCGTCGCCGGCAACCCGGTCATCGATCTCGACTATGTCGAGGATTCCGGCGCGCAGACCGACGCGAACTTCGTCATCACCGGAACAGGCGGCCTGGTCGAAGTGCAGGGCACTGCCGAAGGCGCTCCCTTCTCGGAGGATGAGCTGATGGCCCTGCTCCGGCTCGCCAAGGGCGGCGTCAGCAAGCTGGTCGCGCTGCAGAAGGCGGCGGTGGCCTGATCATGAGCGGACATCGGCTTCTCCAAGGCAAGGTCGTGATTGCGACCCATAACCAGGGCAAGCTGCGCGAAATGCGCGAGCTGATGGCGCCCTATGGCGTCGATCTGGTCTCGGCCGGGGAACTCGGCCTGCCCGAGCCCGAGGAGAATGGCCACATGTTCTCGGAGAATGCCGCGATCAAGGCGGTGGCCTCCGCGCAAGCGAGCGGCCTGCCGGCGATCGCCGATGATTCCGGCCTGTGCATCGATGCGCTCGACGGCGCCCCTGGCCTGTTCTCCGCCAACTGGGCCGGGCCGGGCAAGAACTTTGCCCCGGCGCTCGCCCGCGTCCAGGCCGAGCTCGCCAAGCGCGGCGCAACGACCTCCGACAAGCGTCGGGGTCATTTCGTCTCCGCGCTGGTCATCGCCTGGCCGGACGGACACCAGGAGCTCTTCGAAGGCCGCGTCTACGGCGAGATCATCCATGAGCCGCGCGGCCCTTCAGGCTTCGGTTACGATCCGATTTTCAAGCCGGACGGCCGCACCAAGACCTTTGGCGAAATGTCTTCCGATGAAAAGCACGGCGTGCCGGATGATGGTTCGGAGGCGCTGTCGCATCGCGCCCGCGCCTTCCAGCTCCTCGCCGCAGCCTGCCTGAGGCTGCCCCAGTGAACGCGCCAGCCGCCATCGCCGAGCGTCAGGCGGTCCCGCCGCATCCGACCGCGGATGCCGGTTTCGCGGCCTATGTGCATTGGCCATTCTGCCTGGCCAAGTGCCCCTATTGCGACTTCAACTCGCATGTGCGGCATACGCCGCCCGACCAGCAGCGCTTCATCGAAGCCTTCAGGCGCGAAATCGCGCACCGCGCCCAGCTAGCGCCCGGACGCACCGTCTCCTCGATCTTCTTCGGCGGCGGCACGCCCTCGCTGATGGAGGGCCGCACGGTCGGCGCAATCCTCGACGCGATCGGCGGCGCCTGGGCGGTCGACCCGAATTGCGAAGTCTCGCTCGAAGCAAACCCGACCAGCGTCGAGGCAGGACGCTTCCAGGATTTCCGCGCCGCCGGCGTCAACCGCGTCTCGCTCGGTGTGCAGGCGTTGAACGACGCCGACCTCAAGGCGCTGGGCCGGATGCACTCGACACAGGAAGCGCTCGATGCGGTGGCGATCGCGCGGCGCTATTTCGAGCGCTACTCCTTCGACCTGATCTACGCCCGCTCCGTCGAGCAGACTCCCGCGCTCTGGCGCGAGGAACTCGAACTCGCGATCAGCCATGCTGCCGAGCATCTCTCGCTCTACCAGCTCACCATCGAGCCCGACACCGCCTTCGCGGCCCTGTACAAGGCCGGCAAGTTGAAGGTGCCGGATTATGAGGTCGGCGCCGCACTCTACGAGACGACGCAGGAGATCACGGCAAAGCACGGCCTGCCGGTCTACGAGATCTCGAACCATGCCAGGCCGGGCGCTGAATGCCGGCACAATCTCGTTTACTGGCGCTATGGCGAATATGCCGGCATTGGCCCCGGTGCGCATGGAAGGCTGGTCACAGCAGAGGGCCGGATGGCGCAGTCGACCGAGAAGCGACCGGAAGTCTGGCTCGAGCGCGTCGAGGCCGAAGGGCATGCGCTGGTCGAGAACGAGTGCCTGAACGCCGAGGCGCAAGGCGACGAATATCTGCTGATGGGCCTGCGACTGGTCGAGGGCATCGATCCGGTCACGTTCAGGGCGCTTTCAGGGCGCGAACTGAAGTCTTCCCGCGTCGACAGCCTGATGAAGGAGGGGCTGCTGACACGCAAGCCCGGCGGCAAGCTCGCCGCGACACCGGACGGGGCGCTGGTCCTGGACGCGTTGGTGGCGGATCTGGCGGCCTAGACCTGCCGCCCCCATGCCCGGCCTCGCGCCGGGCATCATTCTGTTTCTGGAACCGAGGATCTGCGCGTCGCAGCGCCCGGAAACCGCGCGCGGGGGCCCTGTTACGTCCTCGGCCCAAGGTCTCGCGGCGCGGCATTGACCGTCACGATCTGGCCGTTGCGCAGTTCGAGAACCGCAAGCCCGCGCTCGATCTGCCCATCCGGGCGGAAACGGAAGACGCCGTCCGCACCGGCAAAGCCCTGCGGGTTGGTCAGAACCGACTCCGAGAAACGCTGGCTTCCCTGCGTCCGCGCCAACGCCGCTGCCAGCGAGACCGCATCATAGGCCAGAGTCGCGGTGCGGGTCGGCGCGCCGTTGAAGCGCTGCTGATAACGGCCCGCAAAGGCATTGAAACCGGCTGTGTCGGGCGATGCGAACCAGCCTCCCTGGATCGCCGGAACGCGCGCGACGCTGGCATCGTTCCAGACACCGGTGCCGAGAGGCTTCACCTTGGCCGGATCGAACCCGGCTTGCTGAAGTGCCAGTCCCAGCGCCGGCATGGTGTCGGCTGCGGCCKGGACGAAGAGCGCGTCCGCCTGCTGCAAGGCCGGCACGAGGCGCTGGACAGCGGTGCGCATGCTGTTCTGGTCGGAGCCGAAACGCTCGATGATGACCGCCCGCGCCCCGCGATTGGCGACGGCCTGCTGGAACGCGGCCTCGACGACCCGGCCATAGGCGGTATCCGGAACCAGCGCGGCAAAGGACTTGCGCCCCTGCGAAGAGGCGTAGGCGATCACGCGATTGACGTCGTTCTCGGGCGGGAAGGAGAGCAGATAGACGCCGCGCGAAGCGACATTGCTATCGCTGGAGAAAGCCATGATCGGGCGGTTGGCGCCGCGCGCCACTTGAGCGGCAGCCTGCACCGAGGGTGCAAAGAGCGGCCCGATGATCAGTTCAGCACCTTCACGCAGCGCTTCCTGGGCCGCGGCCTGAGCGCCTTCCGGCGACCCGCGATCATCCTTGACCAGCAGCGTGAGGTCGGCGCCCGGGAATTCGGCAAGCGCCATCTCGGCAGCGTTCTTCAGGGAGTTGCCGACGACCGCGCCCTGCCCTTCCGCAGTCAGGGGAAGCACGAGGCCGACTTTGACCTTGCCGGTGCCGATGGTCTGGCCGGTGGGCGCCTGAGCCTCGCCGCCCGGGGCCGCGGAACCGCCGTCAAAACCTGGCAGGCCGGACGTACCGCCGCTGCAGGCCGCGAGCCCAAGCGAAACACCGAGGGCCAGAGCCGCCAGACGCAACCTCGAGACCGGAAGGGGGAGCCGTTGGAGCAGCACGGGATCATCTCCAGTCGAGAACGGGGAACGCGGTCATTGCKACCGTATCCAGCTTGCAGTCCCCCGACCGTGGAGAACTCCTGCCAGTGCGACATGGTATTTTCAAGTTGTTAACTCTGTCTTGCCGCATTTGAAACGAGGCGCAGCTGCATGCGGCCGTGGCATAAGGACCGCGGCTGTGGCAGCTTGCGGACATGTCCGCTCCGTCCTCCGCCCCGCCTGCCTCTGCCCCGCGTGCATCGCAGCGCGCCCCCAGCTACACGGCCTTCGGGCTCCGCGCCGAAGCGGAGACGCTGGCGCCGGGCCTGCACATCGTCGCAACCCCGATCGGCAATCTGCGCGACATCTCGTTTCGCGCCCTGGCGACGCTTGCCGCCGCCGATGCCGTGCTCGCCGAGGACACGCGCACCAGCAAGACGCTGCTGGCACATTACGGAATCTCGACACCGCTCCTGCCCTATCACGAGCACAATGCCGCGCAGATGCGGCCGAAGATCCTGGCCAAGCTGCGGGAGGGCGGGCGGCTTGCCCTGATCTCCGACGCGGGCACGCCGCTGGTGTCGGACCCCGGCTACAAGCTGGTCGCCGATGTCGTCGCCGAAGGCCTGCCGGTCACCGGCATTCCCGGCCCCTCAGCCGTTCTGGCGGCGCTGGTGCTTGCCGGCCTGCCGACAGACCGGTTCTTCTTCGAAGGTTTCCTGCCGCCGAAATCGGCCGCGCGGCGCGGGCGACTGACCGAGCTGGCGGTCATTCCAGGCACCCTCGTCTTCTTCGAATCGCCGCGCCGCCTCGCCGAGATGCTCGCCGATGCCGGCGCAGTGCTGGGCGCAAGGCCGGCAGCGGTCGCCCGCGAACTGACCAAGTACCACGAAACCGTACAACGCGGGACGCTTGCTGAACTCGCCGCCCATTACGGCGAGGAGGAAGAAGCACGCGGCGAGATCGTCGTGATCATCGGTCCACCCGGAGCCGAGGCTCTGCTTCCAGCGGGAGATGTCATCGATGAGCGCCTGCGCGAGGCCATGGCGCGGCTCTCGCTCAAGGAGGCGGTCGCGCAGGTCGCCGCCGAGACGGGGCAGCCGCGCCGCAAGATTTATGCGCGCGCCCTCGAACTGACCCGCGAGCCTTGAGAGCCAGGGCTCGCAGCCAGAAGGCCAGACGAGCCGGAACGACCGGCCAGCGCGGCGAGCTGCTGGCGATCCTCTGGCTTGCCGCGAAGGGTTACCGGCCCCTCGCCCGGCGCTTCGGCGGCAAGGGCGGCGAGATCGACCTCATCGTGAAGCGCGGACGCACCATCGCCTTCGTCGAGGTCAAGGCCCGGGGCCTGCTCGACGATGCGCTGACCGCGATCACTCCGGAGAAACGCCGGCTGATCGAGGCCCGCATCCGGCAATGGCTCTCGCGCAATGCCTGGGCGATGGACCATCATTTGCGAGCCGATGCCGTCTTCGTCGCGCCCTGGCGTCGGCCGCGCCATGTGCCCGGCGCCTTCGAGCTGATCCTGTGACGCGCAGCCTGCCCCTTGCACAGGCATGGGGCCTGGGCCGATATGAGGCCGCGCAACAGGAACCTTGCCCATGACCCTTGCCGTCGCCATCCAGATGGACCCCATCGAACGCGTCAGGATCGCCGGCGATACCGGCTTCGCCTTGATGCTGGAGGCGCAGCGGCGCGGACACACGCTCCACACCTATACGCCGGACCAGCTTTCGATGCGGGACGGCAAGGTCACCGCGCCGATCAGGCCGGTCGAAGTGCGTGACGTCGACGGAGATCACTTCACCCTCGGAACCGAGGAACGCACCAATCTCTCGACGCTCGATGTCGTGCTGCTGCGGCAGGACCCGCCGTTCGACATGGCCTACATCACCTCCACGCATATGCTGGAGCGCATCCATCCGAAGACGCTGGTCGTCAACGATCCCGCGCAGGTACGCAACGCGCCCGAGAAGATCCTGGTCACGCATTTCCCCGAACTGATGCCGCCGACCCTGATCACCCGMGACAGGGCCGAGATCGAAGCATTTCGCGAAGAGTTCGGCGAGATCGTGATGAAGCCGCTTTACGGCCATGGCGGCGCGACCGTGTTCAAGACCGGGAAGGGCGACCCCAATTTCGGCTCGCTGTTCGATCTCTTCTCCGGGATCTTCAAGGAGGCCTGGGTGGTCCAGCGCTTCATGAAGGAGGTCAGCGCCGGCGACAAACGCATCCTGCTGGTGGACGGCAAGGCGGCAGGCGCGGTCAACCGGGTCCCGGCCGATGGTGACCTGCGCGCCAATATGGTGCGCGGCGGCGCCGCCGCTCCGACGGATCTCTCCAAGCGCGAGCTCGAGATCTGCGAGGCGATTGGTCCGACGCTGCGCGAGCGAGGCCTGATCCTGGTGGGAATCGACGTGATCGGCAACTACCTGACCGAGATCAACGTCACGGCGCCGACGGGCGTGCGCGCCGTCAAGAAGCTGGGCGGGCCCGATATCGCCGCCCAGGTCTGGGACGCGATCGAGGCGAAGGTGAGAAGCCGAGGCTAGGGCCCTCACCGCATCGGGTCAGGCTCCGGCCTGTCCCGGCCGACAGCGCAGCATCGGGGCTGAAGGCTCAGGCGCTCCTGGCGACCGCCGTCCCGTTCAACGGATTGGCGGCATCCCAGTCGTAGCGCATCGTATCGAAGCGCATCGTCATCGCGTCGACGAGCAGGAGCTTGCCGACCAGCGGCTCCCCGAAGCCGGTGATTGCGCGAATCACCTCCAGCGCCATCAGCGAGCCCATCACGCCGGCGAGCGCGCCAAGCACACCGGCTTCGGCACAGGGTGCKACCGTGCCAGGCGGCGGCGGATTGGGAAAGAGGCAGCGATAGGTCGGGTTCGGCCGCCCGTCCGGCCGCTTCTCATGCGGGCGCAGCGTGGTCAGCGACCCATCGAAGCGGCCAAGGGCCGCGGTGACCAGCGGCTTCTTCTCGTAGAAGCAGGCATCGGCGACGGCGTAACGCGTCTCGAAATTGTCGGTGCCGTCGGCGATCACGTCGTAGAAGGCAACCATGGCGCGGGCGTTGTGCGGGTCGATGCGGGTGACATGCTCCTCGACCGCGACATGCGGGTTGAGCCGCTTGATGAAGCCGGCAGCCGCAACCGCCTTGTTCGCGCCGAGGTCGGCAGTGCTGAAGATCGTCTGGCGCTGCAGGTTGGAAAGCGAGACATGATCGGCGTCGACGATACCGATCATGCCGACACCCGCGGCGGCAAGATACTGGATCAGCGGCGCGCCAAGCCCGCCCGCGCCGATCACGAGTACGCTGGTGGATTTGAGTTTGGCCTGCCCCGGACCGCCGATCTCCGGCAGCACCAGATGGCGCGCATAGCGTTCGATCTCGTCACCGTGCAGGCTCATGCATCAGAGTTAAGCCGAACCGCTGGATTGGGCAATCGTGGCGTTGGCGGGGCCAAGGGAAATGGCCTGCAGCCCGGCTTGGCCGGGCGAGGAAGCCGTGCCATCGTGCGCACAGGCAGGGGCGGAGAAACCGCGCCGCGCGTTCACAGGGGAAGCACATATGCGGGTCAGATCTCTTGCGCTGGCGCTAGCGGGCGTCGCCTTTTCGGCTCTCGCCGCCATGGCGCAAACCGCAATCAAGCCGGCGGTCGTTTATGACAAGGGCGGCAAATTCGACAAATCCTTCAACGAAGCCGCCTTCATCGGCGCCGAGAAATTCAAGAAGGAAACCGGTGTCGAGTTCCGCGATTTCGAGCCGACCAACGAGGCGCAGATCGAGMAGGCCCTGCGGCGCTTCGCACGCGACGGCCATTCCCCGATCATCGCGGTCGGCTTCAGCCAGGCGACCGCCCTGCAAAAGGTGGCAGCCGAATTCCCCGACCTGAAATTCACGATCATCGACATGGTTGTCGACCTGCCGAACGTACAGTCGGTCGTGTTCAAGGAGCATGAGGGCTCCTATCTCGTCGGCCTGCTCGCCGGGATGGCATCCAAGAGCGGCAAGGTCGGGTTCGTCGGCGGCATGGATATCCCGCTGATCCGGAAATTCGCCTGCGGCTATGTCCAGGGCGTCAAGGCGGCGAAGAAGGATGGCGAGGTCTTCCAGAACATGACGGGCTCGACGCCCTCCGCCTGGAACGACCCGGTGAAGGGCGGCGAGCTTGCCAAGTCGCAGATCGACCGCGGCGCCGACGTGATCTACCACGCAGCCGGCGGCACCGGCATCGGCGTGCTGCGCGCGGCGGCGGATGCCGGCAAGCTCGGCATCGGCGTCGATTCCAACCAGAACGCCCTGCAGCCGGGCAAGGTGCTGACCTCGATGCTGAAGCGCGTCGATGTCGCGACCTACGCCTCCTTCAAGGCAGCCCGCGAAGGCAGCTGGAAGCCGGGCATCTCCGTGCTCGGGCTGAAGGAGGACGGCGTCGCCTGGGCGCTCGACGATGCCAACCGGGCCTTGATCACGCCCGAGATGAAAGCCGCCGCCGACAAGGCGCGCGATGACATCATCGCCGGCACGGTGAAGGTGCACGACTACATGTCGGACTCTAAGTGCACGATGTGAGGAACGGGCGCATGCCGCCCTCTCCTTCTCGGGGAGGGCGGCGCTTCGGGGCMGCATCCGGATGAAGATCACCATTCTTGGCTCCGGCGACGCCTTCGGATCGGGCGGGCGTTTCAACACCTGCCTGCTCGTCGAGGCCGTCGGCGAGCGCATGTTGCTCGACTGCGGCTCGTCGAGCATGGTCGCGCTGAACAAGGCGAACATCGCGCGCAACCCGATCTCGAGCCTACTGTTCACGCATTTCCACGGCGACCATTTCGGCGCGCTGCCGGCCTTTCTGCTCGATGCGCAATTCGTCTCGCGCCGGAACGAGCCCCTGACCATCGCAGGACCGGCCGGCATCGAACACCGAGCGTGGCATGCGCTGGAGGCCGATTTCCCCGGCGCCTCGGCCAATCCCTGGCGCTTCCCGATCCGTTTCGTCGAGGTGACGCCGGATGCACCGGCAATGTTGGCCGGGCTCGCGATCACCGCCTTCCCGATGGTGCATGACGAGCGCGCCGGCCCTTGCCAGGGCTATCGACTGGCACGCGACGGCAAGGTCTTTGCCTTTTCCGGCGATACGGCCTGGAGCGATGAGCTGATCTCCTTGGCCGCCGGAGCCGATGTGCTGCTTGTCGAGTGCTACAATTACGACCGGCCGCTGGCCAACCATCTCGACTACCAGACACTCGCGGCACGGCGCGGCGATCTCGCGACCCCGCGCATCGTGCTGACCCATATGGGGCCGGGCATGCTGGCCCATGACGGCCCTTTGCCGGAAGAGCGGGCCCATGACGGCATGGTGATCGTGCCATGAGCGTTCCCGCCATCGAACTKATCGCGATCAGCAAGCGCTTCGGCCCGGTCCTGGCCAATAAGGACGTCTCGCTTTCCATCGCCGCCGGCTCGATCCACGGCATCGTCGGCGAAAACGGAGCCGGCAAATCGACGCTGATGTCGATCCTCTACGGTTTCTATGAGGCCGATTCCGGCGAGATCAGGGTCGCAGGCCAGCCCTTGCGTATTCGCAGACCGGCGGATGCGATCGCGGCCGGCATCGGCATGGTGCATCAGCATTTCATGCTGGTCGAACCACTCAGCGTCCTCGAGAACGTCGTGCTCGGCGCGGAGGGCGGCAAGCTGCTCAAGGGCGGCATCGCCAGGGCACGGGCCGAGCTTGCGCGCCTCTCTCGGGATTATGGCCTCGCCATCGACCMGGACGCCATCGTCGGCGATCTCTCCGTCGGCCTTCAGCAGCGCGTCGAAATCCTGAAGGCGCTCTATCGCGGCGCCGAGATCCTGATCCTCGACGAACCCACCGCCGTACTGACCCCGTCGGAAGCCGACCAGCTCTTTGCGCTGCTGCGATCACTGAAGGCGCAGGGCAAGACGGTGATCCTGATCACCCACAAGCTGCGCGAGGTCATGGATGTGACCGACACCGTCTCGGTGATGCGCCGGGGTGAGATGATCGCGCATGTCGAAACCGCCCGGACCTCGCCTCCCGAGCTTGCCGAGGCGATGGTCGGACGGCGCGTGCTGCTGCGGGTGGAGAAGACGGCGCATCCGCGCGGGGCCCCCGTTCTGGAGGCTGCCGGCCTCGGTTTCTGCGACGAGCGTGGTTGCGAGAAGCTCAGCGATGTCAGCCTGACGCTGCATGCCGGCGAGATCGTCGGTATCGCCGGCGTCGCCGGCAATGGCCAGAGCGAATTGCTCGAGGTGCTTGCCGGCCTGCTCCAGCCCTCGCGCGGCGTCATCCGGCTCGACGGCGAGATCCTCAACGCCGGCGACCGCACGCCCGCCAATCTGCGCGAACTCGGGGTGATGCATATTCCCGAGGATCGGCACAGGATGGGACTGGTCACCGCCTTTCCCGCGGCCGAGAACAGCATCCTCGGCTACCAGGACGACCCGGCCTTCGGACCAGGCCCCTTCCTCTCACCGACCAGGATTGCGGCGCACGCGTTCGCCGGCATGACGGCCTACGATGTGCGCCCGGCAGACCCCTCCCTGAAGGCCGCGAAATTCTCGGGCGGCAATCAGCAGAAGATCGTGCTGGCCCGCGAGATCGAGCGCGCACCAAAGGTCCTGCTCGTCGGCCAGCCGACACGCGGCGTCGATATCGGTGCGATCGAGTTCATCCATCGCCGCCTGATTGCGCTGCGCGATGCCGGAGTGGCGATCCTGCTTGTTTCGGTCGAGCTCGAGGAGGTGATGGCGTTGTCCGACAGGATCCTGGCCATGTGCGGCGGCCGGATCACCGGCGAGCGAGCGGCCGAGGCCACCAATGAGCGCGATCTCGGCCTGCTGATGGCCGGTGTGAACCAGGAAGCCGCATGAGCGCCACGCCGATCGACCTGCCCCGCTGGGCCGATGCCGGGCTGGTTCCGCTGGTCAGCGTCACCGCAGCGCTCCTTGTCGCCGGACTGGTGGTGCTCGGCATTGGCGAGAGCCCCCTGGAGGCCACGGCCCTGCTGCTGAAGGGAGCGCTGGGCAGCATCGAGGGATTGGGTTTCACGCTCTACTACACCACGAATTTCATCTTCACGGGCCTCGCCGTCGCCGTCGCCTTCCATGCCGGGCTGTTCAACATCGGCGGCGAGGGCCAGGCGACCATCGCCGGCATCTTCCTCGCGCTGGCTTGCCTCTGGCTCGCGCCGCTGCCCGGCATCCTGCTGGTGCCGCTCGCCATCCTGGCGGGAGCGGCAGGAGGCGCGCTCTATGGTTTCATCCCCGGCTGGCTGCAGGCGACGCGCGGCAGCCATGTCGTCATCACCACGATCATGTTCAATTTCCTGGCGGCGACGCTGAGCGTCTATCTGCTCGTCAACGTGATGGGGAAACCTGGTTCGATGCAGGCCGAAACCCCGGAATTCGCCGGGCACGCCGTGTTGACGCCGATGCACCAGTTGCTCGCGCCGCTCGGGATCAAGCTGCCGGCGACCCCGCTCAACACCGCTTTCCTGCTCGCGCTCGCCGCGCTCGTCGCAATCTGGGCACTGATCTATCGCTCGCGCCTCGGTTACGCGATCCGCACCGTCGGCGCCAATCCGCGCGCTGCCGCCTATGCCGGCATTTCGCCCGCCCGGATGACCATGGTCGCGATGGCGCTCTCCGGCGCCCTGGCTGGCGGGCTCGCGGTCAACGAGGCGATGGGCGTGCAGCACCGCCTCCTGATCGATTTCACGGCCGGCTACGGTTTCGTCGGCATCGCCGTCGGATTGATGGGGCGCGGCCACCCGATCGGCGTCGCGCTCTCAGCCTTCCTGTTCGGCGTGCTCTATCAGGGCGGAGCGGAACTCTCCTTCGACAAGCCGACCATTACGCGGGACATGGTMGTCGTGATCGGCGGCGTGGTCATCCTCTTTGCCGGGGCGCTCGACGGGCTCTTTCGCAAGCTCGTCGCCAACGCCCTCCGACTCGGCCGGGTGGCCTAGCCATGGACTGGCTCACGACCATCGCCGTCATCCTCGATTCCACGATCCGACTGTCGATTCCGCTGCTCTGCGCGGCACTCGCCGGACTATGGTCCGAACGCTCCGGCGTCGTCGATATCGGGCTGGAAGGGAAGATGCTGATCGCGGCCTTCGCCTCGGCCGTCGCAGCCTTCGTGACCGGCTCCGCCTGGGCGGGGCTCGGCGCCGGCATCCTGGCCTCGGTCCTGCTCTCGCTCGTCCACGGCTTCGCAGCGATCACCTGGCGCGGCAACCAGATCGTCTCCGGCGTCGCCATCAACATGCTGGCGGCGGGCGTCACCGTGGTGCTCGGCAATGCCTGGTATGGACAGGGAGGACGAACCCCGCCGCTCGAAGGGGCGGCGCGCTTCGGCGATCTCACCCTGCCCTTCGCCAGGGCCATGCGCGAACACGTCCCCGTCCTCGGCCTTCTCTACGACGAGGTCATCTCCGGCCATGGGGCGCCGGTCTATCTCGCCATCCTCGCGGTTCCGATCACTGCCTTCGTGCTGAAGCGCACACGCTTCGGCCTGCAGCTGCGCGCCGTMGGCGAGAACCCGGCAGCCGTCGATACCGCGGGCATCTCGGTCGCCGGGCTGCGCTATGGCGCGGTGGTGATCTGCGGCGTGCTTTGCGGGCTGGGCGGCACCTATCTCGCCGTTTCGCAATCGGCCGGTTTCCTGCCGCAAATGACGGCGGGAAAGGGCTTCATCGCGCTCGCCGCCGTGATCTTTGCGAATTGGCGTCCCTGGCCGGCGCTGGGGGCCTGCCTGCTCTTCGGGCTGCTCGATGCCATCGCGATCCGGCTGCAGGGCGTGCTGCTCCCGGGTATCGGGCAGGTTCCCGTCCAGGCGATCCAGGCCCTGCCCTATCTTCTCACCGTCATCCTGCTTGCTGGTTTCATCGGCAAGGCCGTGCCACCGAAGGCGTCGGGCCTGCCCTATGTGAAGGAGCGTTGATGAGCGAGTCTGCGCCCAATTTCGACGCCCTCTTCGCCACGGCCAGGCGCGCGCAGGTCCGGGCCTATGCGCCCTATTCCGCATTCCGGGTCGGCGCCGCCATCCTCGATGACAACGGCGCGATCCATTCCGGCTGCAATGTCGAGAACGCCTCCTATCCCGTCGGGCTCTGCGCCGAGGCCGGCGCCATCTCCGCGATGATCGCGGCGGGCGGACGGGCGATCCATGCCGTTCTGGTCCTTGGCGACGGCGAGGAACTGGTTACCCCGTGCGGTGCCTGCCGTCAGCGCATTCGCGAGTTCGCTGCCCCGGAAACACCCATCGCGATTGCGGGCCCCGATGGCGTGCGTGCCCGGTTTTCGCTCGCGGAGCTGTTGCCAGCCTCGTTCGGACCGGCCAATTTGCGCATCTGATTTGCGCAGGCCCGCGCGCATCCGCGCGCAGGCCGACCCCGATACCGAGGCATTGGAATGGCGGCTGACCCGAGTTTCGACAAGGCAGCGGGAACGCTGATCGACCGCGGCGTCGACGGTGGGATCGACTGCGCCTTCGTTCTCGGCACCGGGCTCGGCCGCATCGTCGACGATGTGGTCGACCCGGTCGTCATTCCGTTCGCGGAGATCCCGGGATTCCCGCAGGGCCATGTCTCGGGCCATGCCCGGGCCGTCTGCTATGGCACTCTGCACGGCAAGCGCGTCCTGATCTTCCAGGGGCGGGCGCATTTCTACGAAACCGGAGATCCTGCGGTGATGCGCGTGCCGATCGGCATGCTGACAGCCTTCGGCTCGCCGCCACTGGTCCTGACCAATGCATCGGGCTCGCTGAAGCCGGACCTGCGGCCCGGCGGTCTCGCCCTGATTACCGACCACATCAATCTCAACGCGCCGAACCCGCTGATCGGCGACACCGGCGATGGGCGTTTCGTGCCGATGGTCGATGCCTATGATCCGCATCTGCGGGCACGCCTGAAGAAGGCGGCGGCCGCTTCAGGGGTCAATATGGGCGAAGGCGTCTATATGTGGTTCTCGGGGCCGAGCTTCGAGACGCCGGCCGAGATCAGGATGGCGAAGATGCTCGGCGCCGATCTCGTCGGCATGTCGACCGTACCGGAGGTCATCATCGCGCGCCGGCATGGCATTCGCGTCGCCGGTATCTCGGTGATCACCAATATGGGCGCGGGTGTTCTTGGCGGCGCGCCGAGCCACGGGGAGACCCGTGACGTTGCGGCGGCCGCGTCGACGGGCCTGCGCCGCCTGTTCCGCTCTTTCCTGGCGGAGCTCTAGGGATGGCCGATCTTGAAGCCGCGGCCCGTGCACTGAGTCTCCTCGACCTGACCGATCTCTCGGACCAGGCGAGCGAGGCCGGCACCCTGCAACTTTGCGCGCGCGCCGTCGCTGCGCCTGGCCCCGTTGCCGCCGTCTGCATCTGGCCGCGCTTCGTCGAGATTGCGCGCAAGGCGCTGCGCCATTCGACCGTGAAGATCGCGACCGTGGTCAATTTCCCGGCCGGGGGCAGCAACTGCACGCTGGTTGCCGGAGATGTCGCGGAAGCACTGGGGGACGGCGCCGATGAGATCGACCTCGTCCTGCCCTGGCGCGCCTTCCTCGATGGCGACAGCGACATTGCCCGCGAGATGGTTGCGAGCGCCAAGGACCAGTGTGGCGACAGGCTGCTGAAGGTCATCCTTGAAACCGGCGAATACCCTGATCTCCACGCGGTGAAACGAGCCTCAATGCTCGCGATTTCGGCCGGGGCCGACTTCATCAAGACCTCGACCGGCAAGACCGCCCATTCCGCCAGCCTGCCGGCGGTCGAGACCATGCTGGCCGTCATCAGGGCAGCCGGACGACCGGTCGGCATCAAGCCCTCCGGCGGCATCAAGACGCTTCCCGACGCAAACGCCTATCTTGCGCTGGCCGACAAGGCGATGGGACCAGATTGGGCGAAGCCCTCCACCTTCCGCATCGGCGCCAGCGGCCTGCACCAGGTCCTCGTCGACATCATCGAGGGCAAGACCGCCGGCGAACGGATCGACGGGGCCTATTGATGCGACTGCCTCAGGAGATCATTGCCGCCAAGCGCGATGGCGGCACGCTTCCCAGCGAGGATATCCGCCAGATCGTCGCCGGGCTGACCGACGGTTCCGTCAGCGAGGGCCAGGCCGCCGCATTTGCCATGGCCGTATTCTTCCGCGACATGAACGCCGAGGAACGCGTTGCCCTGACGCTCGCCATGCGCGATTCCGGCACGGTCCTGAACTGGGACGACCTGCCCGGCCCCGCACTCGACAAACACTCGACCGGCGGCGTCGGCGACACGGTCAGCCTGCCTCTGGCTGCGGTCGTCGCGGCCTGCGGTGGCTATGTGCCGATGATTTCGGGACGTGGCCTCGGCCATACCGGCGGCACGCTCGACAAGCTCGATGCCGTGCCGGGATATGTGACGCAACCGGATATCGCGCTGTTCCGCAAGGTGGTGCGCGAAACCGGCTGCGCCATCATCGGCCAGACCGCGGATCTCGCCCCTGCCGACAAGCGCCTCTATGCCATCCGCGACGTGACCGCGACGGTCGAGACGATCCCGCTGCTGGTGTCCTCGATCCTGTCGAAGAAGCTCGCCGCAGGCCTGCACGGCCTGGCCATGGACGTGAAATTCGGCTCCGGCGCCTTCCTGCCCGACTTCAACAAGGCGCATGACCTCGCAGAGGCACTCGTCGGCGTCGCCAATGGCGCCGGCCTGCCGACAACCGCGCTGATGACAGACATGGCCGAGCCGCTCGCGTCGGCTGCCGGCAACACGCTCGAAGTCGCCTATGCTCTCGACCACCTGACCGGACGCCGGCGCGAACCGCGCTTCCACGAAGTGACCGTGGCACTGGCCGCCGAGATGCTGCTGCTCGGCAAGCTTGCGCATAACCTCGACGAAGCCCGGGCGAAGATCGAGGCAGCTTTCAGCAGCGGCGCCGCCGCGGAGCGTTTCGCCGAAATGGTGGTCGCGCTTGGTGGCCCGGCCGACCTGCTGGAGAAGCCGACAAAGCATCTCGCGCCCGCCGCGGTCATCCGGGCGGCCTATCCGGCCTCGAGCGGAGTCGTGCGCACCGTCGACACGCGCGGCGTCGGGCTTGCCGTGGTGGCGCTCGGCGGTGGGAGGACGCGCCCGCAGGACGCGATCGACCATGCTGTCGGTCTCGTCGAACTGGCAGGGCTTGGCCAGGATGTCGGGCCGGAACGGCCGCTCGCAATCATCCATGCCCGCGACGAGGCCAGCTTCACCGCGGCCGAGGCCCGGCTGCGGCGGGCCTACACACTCGGCGAGGACGCGGCCGGACACGGTCCGCTGATCGCGCAACGCATCACGGAGACTTCAGGATCATGAGTCTGCTTCTGGCAATGACCGGTTGGCATATCGAGGATTGGCGGGGGCGTTTTGCCGCCCTGCTGCCGGAACTCCCGGTCGTCACGCTCGGCGAGCCCTTCGACCGCCGCGCCGTGCATTACGTCGCGAGCTGGAAGCATCCCGAGGGAAGCCTCGCGGGCCTGCCCAATCTCGCAGCGATCTTCTCGCTCGGCGCCGGCGTTGACCACATCTTCGCCGATAGCCGCCTGCCGCCGGTGCCGATCGCCCGCGTGGTCGATCCTGATCTGACGACGCGCATGAGCGAGTACATCGTACTGCACTGCCTGATGCATCTGCGCCAGCAGCGCCGCTACGACCGTCAGCAACTCGCCAAATCCTGGGAAGACGATCGCAACCAGCCGGCGGCCCGCTCCGTGCGTGTCGGCGTCATGGGGCTCGGCGAGCTTGGGCTCGACGCGGTGCGAAAACTGCAGGTCCTCGGCTTCGACGTCGCCGGCTGGAGCCGTTCGCCGAAGAGCGTCGACGGGCTTGTCACCTTCGCCGGGGAAGACGGCATGGCAGCGTTCCTCGCTCGCACCGACATCCTGGTCAGTCTGCTGCCGCTGACACCGGATACGCGCGAGGTCATCAATGCAAAGCTGCTCGGCGGTCTCGCGCAGGGCGGGCGGCTCGGCGGACCGTTCCTGATCAATGCCGGTCGCGGCGGCCTGCAGGTCGAGACCGATATCCTGTCCGCGCTCGAAACCGGCACGCTGAGGGGGGCGACACTGGACGTGTTCCAGACCGAGCCATTGCCGGCCGATTCCCCGCTCTGGAGCCATCCGGCCGTGACCGTGACACCGCATAATGCCGCGATGTCAGACCCGGAGGCGATCGCGACCCTGATCGCGGCGCAGATCCGGCGGCTGCAGGCCGGCGAAGCGCTGGAGCACGTCGTCGATCCCGCCCGAGGTTACTGAGCGGCCTGCCGCTCCGTCACGCAAGCGTCACGGCACCGTCGTTGTGCTGAGATGCTGCACGGCCAAGCCGGCGCGGTCTTCTTCCCCGCGCCGGAGTGACCCATGCGCCTTGCCCTCGCCGCAGCCCTGCTGCTGTCCTCGACCATGCTCGCCGGTGCGCAGGACGCGCCGAAGGAATTCCCCGCCAAGCTCGTCGGCCATGCCCTCCTGCCGGCCAACACCATCATCCCGGCCCCGGCCGATGCGCCGGCTGACCTCAAGGTCTCCGGCAAGTTCGTCCAGCCCGGCAAACGCGTCGGGGCCGTCGGCACCGTGATGGGTACGTCGGGCGGCCGCCCGACCGGGCTGTCCACGCCATTTGCCGGTCAGCCGGTGCAGGGCTTCTCCGGCATCCGCTCGCTCGGCAATGGCGAGTTCCTGGTGCTGACCGATAACGGCTTCGGCTCCAAGGTGAACTCGCCCGACGCGATGTTGTTCTTCCATCGCCTCAAGGCCGATTTCAACGGCGGCAAGATCGAACGTCTCGCGACCACCTTCCTGCATGATCCCGGCAAGAAGGTGCCGTTCCGCATCGTCCACGAGGGCACCGAGAAGCGCTATCTGACCGGCGCCGATTTCGATCCCGAATCCATCCAGCCAATCGGCGGCAAGTTCTGGATCGGTGAGGAATTCGGACCCTACCTGATCCGCGTCGACGCCGACGGCAAGGTCGAGGCGGTGTTCGAGACCACGGTCGACGGCAAGCCGGCGCGCTCGCCCGACCATTACGCCGTGACGACGCCCGGCGCCCCGAACCTGCCCGTCGAGTTCAATGTGCGCCGCTCCAAGGGCTATGAGGGCATGGCGGCCTCGCCGGACGGGCGCTTTCTTTACCCGCTGCTCGAAGGCCCGCTCTGGAACGCCGAGACCAAGGGCAATGAGGAAGTCGACGGCAAGGAAGTGCTGCGCATCCTCGAATTCGACGTGCAGAACGAGAAGTGGACCGGCCGCTCCTGGTTCTTCCCGCTCGAGCAGAAGGGGCTCGCCATCGGCGATTTCAACATGATCGACGCCACCACCGCCTTGATCATCGAGCGTGACAATGGCGAAGGCACTGCCGACAAGGGCTGCGCGGCCGGCCAGAAGGGCCCGGACTGCTTCCATGACCTCGCCAAGTTCAAGCGGATCGTGAAGATCGAGATGACCGACGCCAATGTCGGCAAGTCGGTGCGCAAGATCGGCTTCATCGACCTGATGAAGATCGCCGACCCGGACAAGAAGGCGAAGCAGGGTGCCATCGACGGCGTGCTGCCTTTCCCCTTCTTCACCATCGAGAACGTCGATGTCGTCGACCGCGCCAATGGCATCATCGTCGTCGGCAACGACAACAACCTGCCCTTCTCCTCGTCGCGCGACCCGAAGAAGGCCGATGACAACGAACTCGTGCTGCTCTCGGTCAAGGACCTGCTCGCCGCCAAGTGAGCGAGACGGCCMAGCTTGCAACGACTAAGTCGTAGCMAAGTAAGCCTGTCCCGGCGCGCAGCACTCGCAACATCATGGCCGGCCTCGCGCCGGCCATTCTCGTTTCGATCCGGCGAGCTTGAACAGCTGTTCTGGCAACACCACATTTTCCTTAGCAGGCGCCTTCGGGCGCTAGGCATGGTGGTTTGGATGATCGTCACTGATGGAGGTGATCATGTTGACCGCGAATACGGAAGGCAAACGGCCGCAGGACTTGTGCAATCTTCTCCTCGCCGCGTGCCTGTTCATCTCTCCCTGGATCATGCGTTTTACGGGCGACATGATGGCCGCCCGCAACGCCTGGATCATCGGCATCGTGCTCGCCCTTGTGGCGGTCGCGGCGCTCTCGATGTTCAAGGAATGGGAGGAATGGGTGAACCTGGTGCTCGGCGTCTGGCTGATGGCAGCTCCCTGGGTGCTCGGCTTTACCGGCAACTTCAACGCGTTCTGGACCCACACGATCCTCGGCGTGCTGACGGCTGCCGTCTCGGCCTGGGCTGTCTGGGACTACCGGCACGAGCCGCACGCGACGGCCTGAACGGGTCGCGACACCGCGCGATCTCCTGACCCGCCGCTGCGAGGCGGCGGGTTCTCGTGGCCTTCGCTACGCCTGGCCGCGCAGCGCGCCCGGCCCCGGAGTGGCGCCCGCGGGACATTTCCCTGAGATGATCATCGCCAGCACCTCGTCCTGCGTCACATCGCTGGTGCGGGCAGTACCGACAACCCGGCCGTTCTTCATCACGCTGAGCCGGTCGGCGAGATCGAAGACGTCATGCAGGTCATGACTGATCAGGAAGATGCCGATTCCCTGACGCTTCAGTTCAAGGATGAGATCGGCAACCTGTTTCGTCTCCGCAGGCCCGAGCGCTGCCGTCGGCTCGTCCATGATCAGAACCCGGGCGTTGAAGTAAATCGCGCGCGCGATCGCAACCGACTGACGCTGGCCGCCCGAGAGCGCTTTGACCGGCTCCTTGAAGCGCCGGAAATGCGGATTGAGCCGTCCCATCACCTTGCGCGTTTCGGATTCCATCGCGGAATCATCCAGCGTGTGCCAGGGCGTCAGCAGCTCCCGTCCGAGGAAGATATTGGCTGCGGCGTCGACATTGTCGGCCAAAGCCAGGGTCTGGTAGATCGTCTCGATGCCGTAGCGCTTGGCGTCACGCGGATTGGCAATCGCAGCCGGCTCACCGCTGATGCGGATCTCGCCGGCATCGGCCTGGTAGGCTCCCGACAGGATCTTGATCAACGTCGATTTGCCGGCACCGTTGTGACCGAGCAGGCCGACAACCTCGCCGGCCTTGAGGTCGACACTGACAGTGTCGACCGCCTTGATGCCACCGAAGGCGATCGAGATGTCGCGCATCTCGACGAGCGGTGGGGTCTCGATGTCCCGGGCCGTGGCGAGGCTCATGACGTCCCTCCTCCCTCAGCTCAGCTTGCGACGGTAGAGCCCGTCGAGCCAGACGGCCACGACCAGCACCACGCCGACGACGATGTTCTGCAGCGGCGTATCGACGCCGATCAGCACCATGCCCGATTGCAACGACTGCATCACCAGCGCGCCCAGCATCGCACCCGCGATGGTGCCGACGCCACCGGCAAGCGATGTGCCGCCGATCACCGCCGCCGCAATGACATAGAGCTCGTCGAGGGCTCCGGCCGAATTCGTCGCGGCATTGAGGCGGGCCGTGGAGATGCAGGCGGATATGCCGACAAGCACCCCCATCAACCCGAAGACCAGGGTCAGCACCTTGCGGGTGTTGACGCCGGAAAGCTGCGCTGCCTCGGGATTACCGCCGATCGCGAAGACATAGCGGCCGAACCGCAGCCGCTTGGTCAAGAAGCTCATCACGATGCCGACCGCCAGCGCCAACAGCACGGGAACCGCAAGGCCATGGCCGATGGTCAGCCCGCCCTCCGGCCAGACGAGGCCTCTGGCCTCGACCAGGCGGCGCGCAACGCCGGCCGGCAGAGGATAGGCATTGGCGACCATCACGGTGCCGAGCACGGCGCCGCAGCCAAGCGCGGCAATGGCGCCTTCAGCCCAGATCGGCCGCAGGCCGAAACCGAAGCGCCGCCGCCGGCGGCGGGCAAGCACGATCCCGGCAAGGATCAAGGCGCAGATCACCAGACCGATCGCCCAGGATGCACCCGTGCCGATCGCGCCTTCGATGCCGCCACCAAGGGGGCGGAAACGCGTGTCCATCGGCGCGATGGTCTGGCCCTGCGTCACCCACCAGGCTGCGCCACGCCAGACAAGAAGGCCACCGAGCGTGACGATGAAGGAGGGGATGGCGAGATAGGCTATCAACGCACCCTGGAACAGGCCGAGGACGCCGCCGAGCGCAACGGAAACCAGGATGCTGATGAACCATGTGGCGGGATGCTCGAAGCCAAGCAGCTCCGGCAGCAGTCGCGCCTGGACCAGCCCGACCACCATGCCGACGAAGCCGAGCATCGAACCGACCGAGAGGTCGATATTGCGCGTCACGATGACAAGCACCATGCCGCAGGCCATGACGGCGATCGATGCCGTCTGGACCAGCAGATTCCAAAGATTTCGCGGAGTCAGGAAGGCTCCGTCGGAAAGCCAGTTGAAGCCGAGCCAGATCACCCCAAGCGCGGCGACCATGCCGATCATGCGCGGATCGAACTCGATCTCGCGCATGTGGTCGGCCACGCTCCTTGCGCCTGGCCCCGGCACCTTCTCAGAAACCGGGGCTGGAGCGACCTCAGTCACAAGCCTTGACCTTGCCGGCTGCGACGCCCTGGCAGACAGCGGCCTTTGGAGCCCAGCCCGCCTCGATCACCACACCGAGATTGTCCTTCGTCACCGGTACGGGCTTGAGGAAGAGCGCCGTCATCGCCTGCTTGCTCGGGCCCTGGTTCCAGCTTGCCGCACCCGCGATCTCGGTCAGCTTGGCGCCGCCGGCAAGCTTGATCGCGATCTCGGCCGCATTACGCCCGAGCTCGCGTGCATCCTTCCAGATCGTCACCGTCTGCGTCCCGAGCGCGACGCGGTTCAATGCCGCGCGATCGGCGTCCTGGCCGGAAACCGGTACCGAGCCGGCGAGCCCCTGCGCGGCCATTGCCGCAATGGCGCCGCCCGCCGTGCCGTCATTGGCCGCGATCACCGCGTCGACCTTGTTGGCATTGCGGGTCAGGAACTGCTCCATGTTGCGTTGGGCGTTCGCAGGGAGCCAGCCGTCGGTAAAAGCCTCGCCGACATTCTTGATCTTGCCGGAATCGATTGCCGGCTTCAGAATCTCGACGGAGCCCTGATAGAGGAAGCCCGCATTCGGATCGGAGCTCGATCCCTTGATGAAGACGAAGTTTCCTTCCGGCTTCGCCTTCTGGACCTCGCGCGCCATCATGCGACCGACCTCGACATTGTCGAAGGTCAGGTAGAAGGCCTGCGGAATCTCGATCAGCCGGTCATAGCCGACGACTGCAATGCCTTCATTGACCGCCTTCTCGACGGCGGGCCGGATGGCCTGCGCATCCTGGGCCAGGACGATCAGGGCCTTGGCACCACGGGCGATCAGGCTTTCGACATCGGTGAGTTGCTTGGCGGGAGAGGATTGCGCATCGGCCGAGAGATAGGTGCCGCCGACCTTCTCGATCGCCGCCTTGATCGCGGCCTCGTCGGTCTTCCAGCGTTCTTCCTGAAAATTCGACCAGCTGACCCCGACGACCGGGCCCTTCGTCTGGGCAAAGGCAGGCGAGAATCCGCCCGCTGCCGCCAGGGTAACACCGGCGGCAAGCATCATATGTCTGAGCATGGCAATCTCCCGCGATTCCTCTGGCCGTGCGCTCTCTTGGGGGATCGCCTGGTCAGCGTCCGGAGCGCCTCACATTCAGAGGACAGCCTATCGCGAGAAAGGCGTCAAGCCACCCGCTTGTCGGGGGAGTCGCAGAGATCGTTGAGCAGGCAGCGGCCGCATTCGGGGCGCAGTGCCTTGCAGATGTAGCGACCATGCAGGATCAGCCAATGATGGGCATGGCGGCCGAATTCCGGCGGCACCGCCTTCTCCAATCCCATCTCGACTGCAAGCACGGTCTTGCCCGGCGCGATGCGCAGGCGATTGGCGATGCGGAAGACATGGGTGTCGACGGCGTGGGTGATCTCGCCGAAGGCGATGTTGAGCACGACATTGGCGGTCTTGCGCCCGACGCCAGGCAGGCTTTCGAGCGCGGCACGGTCGGCAGGGACCTCGCCACCGAACTCCGCAATCAGCTTCTCGCTGAGCAGGATGACATTCTTCGCCTTGGTGCGGAAGAGGCCGATCGTCCTGACCAGCTCGCGCACCTTGTCCTCGCCGAGCGCCACCATCTTCTGCGGCGTGTCGGCAAGCTCGAAGAGCTTGCGCGTCGCCTTGTTGACGCCCGCATCGGTCGCCTGCGCCGACAGCACGACGGCGACCAGCAAAGTGAAGGCGTTGGTCGCCTCGAGTTCGCCCTTGGGCTCGGGATTGGCGGCCTGGAAGCGCAGAAAGATCT
Organism: Allobosea sp. 05T439; assembly: GCF_056396005.1. Taxonomy (NCBI): domain Bacteria; kingdom Pseudomonadati; phylum Pseudomonadota; class Alphaproteobacteria; order Hyphomicrobiales; family Alloboseaceae; genus Allobosea; species Allobosea sp. 05T439. Next base: position 58,205 of record NZ_JBFTKP010000008.1, read on the forward strand.
CACGGATGCCCGCCGCGCGGCGCGGTCTCGGTGTCGTGATCTTTGCCAGGCCCTGGGCGCGGCCCGCGGGCCTGTTCCGTTCGCTCATGTGGGCGTTATAATTACGCGATGAGCATCGGCAAGCACGATCGCGATGGATATGCCGGAGAGCGGACGCAGGCCTCGGAGCGGCCGGTCTTCGACGCGACCATTACTCCGCATCGCTCGCTCGGCCGGAACGGCTTTCGCATCGTGATGACGCTCGTCTGCCTCGCCAGCATCGTCTCCTCGATTCCCTTCGTCGTGCTGGGCGCCTGGCCCGTCGCCGGCTTCTTCGGCCTCGACATCCTCGCACTCTTCATCGCCTTCAAGGTCAATTTCAACGCGGCGCGCGCCTTCGAGCGCATCGTGGTGACGCCGCTCGAGGTGCTGCTGCGCAAAGTTTCGCATCACGGCAAGGAGGCTGTCTGGCGCTCCAATCCAGCCTGGACCAAGCTCGAGAGGGAGCGAGACGAGGATTACGGGCTGATGGGGCTCTCGCTGGTCTCGCGTGGCCGCAGCGTATCGGTGGCTGCCGCGCTCTCTCCGCAGGAGCGGGAGGGGTTCGCGGATGCACTCGGCGCCGCGCTCGCCAGGGCAAGGCGGGGTACGGATTTCAGCGCGGCGTGAAGGCCGGCAACCTGCCGCACCCAGCAATCATGGCTCTGCGCCGGTCATCGACCCTTGAAGGAGGCGGCATGAGTGATGACGAGAGGGAGATTCGCACGCTCATCGAGAAATGGCTCACCGCGAGCAAGGCTGGCGATGTGGCATCGGTGCTGGAGCTGATGACGGAGGATGCCATTTTCATGGTTCCGGGGCAGGCCCCGTTCGGCAAGGCGACGTTCGCCGCTATGTCCGACACCATGAGCGACCTCAAGATCGAAGGGAACAGCACGATCCACGAGCTGAAGGTCCTCGGCGACTGGGCTTTCGTGCGCAGTCATCTCGACATGACCGCAACATCTCTCGCCACAGGCTCATCGCGGCACAGGACCGGCTACACGCTGACCCTGTTCAAGAAGGAGCCGGACGGGCGCTGGAAGCTCGCACGGGATGCCAATCTGCTGACCGAGATGGGCTGATCCGAATGTGGCGGAAGCGGCAGGCGATCCACTCCAGACTTGAAGGGCTGTGGCCGGGATACGAGCCGAACACGCCGTCTGAGTCGCGACCTAAGGGCCGTCCGAGAATGTCCGGTGGATCGTCTCGAAGCTGGCAGCGATCTCCACGAAGACATCTGTCAGCGCGGGATCGAAATGGCGCCCTCGGTCGCCAACGATGATCTCGACCGCCTGGGCGTGCGGGAGCGCCGACTTGTACGCCCGCTCGGTGACGAGGGCGTCATAGACATCGGCGATCGCCATCAACCGCCCCGAGAGAGGGATCTCCTCTCCCTTCAATCCTCGTGGATAGCCGCTGCCATCCCATTTCTCGTGATGGCTATGGGCGATCTCCATGGCCAGGCTGAGGAACGAGCTCACTCCGCCGAGATGCCGCTCGGCCTCGGCGATGGCCTGCCGGCCCAACTCGGCATGCGTCTTCATCACGGCGAACTCGTCCGCGTCGAGCTTACCTGGCTTGAGCAGGATGCTGTCGGGGATGCCGACCTTGCCGATATCGTGCAGTGGCGCGGATTTGTAGATAAGATCGACCATATCCGTGTCGAGCACCTGCATGTACAGGCCCCGGTCGCGCGAAGCCCTGGCGAGGGCACGAACATAATGCTGGGTGCGGCGGATGTGGTTTCCCGTCTCGCTGTCCCGGGTCTCCGCCAGCGATGCCATTGCCAGGATGACTGCCTCTTTCGCCCGCACAGCCTCTTCCTTGGCTGCCCGGAGCGAGTTGAGGAGGGCGACATTGGTCATCGCGACAGCAGCGCTGTTGGCGATGCGCTTGAGCACGATGACGCTGGCTTCGGACGGCGGCTGCTTGCTTGCCCAATAGGCTCCGATTGCAGCGACGGGGTCCTCCGGTCGAACCGGAACCATGACGAGGCTGCGTACGAATGTCGGACGATAGGCCGCGTGCGGGATACGGCTGTCGGCATAGATATCGTCGATGACGACGACTTCGCGATGCCCCATCGCCCAGCCGGAAATGCAGGATTCGAAGGGAAAGCGCTGGCCCTTCCAGAGCGGCGCGATCGCATCCTCGTCGGCATAGTAGCATTGGTCGCCTTCGCGCAGGACGAAGGTGATTCCGTCTGCCCCGACAAGCCTTCGCGCGCTGCCCCGCACGATCGCCATGATCTCGTCGAGGCCCCGCGCCATCGACAGGCTCAGGGATAGCTCCTCGAGGTCAGTCAGCGGGACGTCGTAAGGGACGTCCTTGGGCGGAGCCCGCATGTCGCTGCCGAGGTTAAGCAGATGAGGCGGCTCGCTCATGGAACAGCTCGATGATTCGCGACATGACGCTAGGGAACCAAGGCCTACCACAAGATGGAGTACACGCCTTCACGTCGTCTTCGACATATGCAGGAATGTCATTAACAAGCAGTACAATACTGCCCCGACAGGAGCGCAGGTTTCAATTGCGGACCGGTGGCTATCTCAATCTTGCGAGCCAGATCGTGTGCCCGCCGCAGTCCGGGTCCTCGGCGACATGGGACAGGACGTCGAAGCCGTTCTCGTCGAGCAGGGCCCCGTACTCCGCCGGGGCCAGGCTGCCGTGATAGAGCCGCTCACCCTCGAAGGAGCCGATTGCCTCGCCATGCCGGGGCCCGATGGTGAACATCAGCGCCGCGCCCGGCGCAGCATGCTCTCTGAAGATCGGGAACATCGGTCGCTGGTCTTCGGGGGTGAGATGAAAGAAACTGTCCCAGGCGATCAGCCCGTCGAAGCGGCGCTTCAGTGAAAGCTTGCGCATGTCGCCGATCTGCCAGTCATTGGCCGGGAAGCGTTGCCTGCAGAGATCGATCAGAGGGGCCGAGGCATCGATGCCGGTCACGCGATAGTCACTCTCGATGAAATAGCGCGCAATCGGCTCCGCGGCGCCGCAGCCGATATCGAGAATCGATGCCCCGGCCGGAAGGAGCTGCAGGAAGCGATCAAGCCAGGCCTTTTCGACAAGCGTCCTCGATCGTAGCTCGTCGAAGGCCCGGGCATGGCGCTGGTAGAGGCCGATGATGTCCTGGTCGGGACGGGACATGGTGGCAGACGGCTCGAATCGCGTGGCAAGGCCGCAGAGCTTGCCAGCTTTCGGGTGGAGGCGGCATCCTCCCGGCCCTAGATTCCCGGTCATGATCCATGACACGAGGCTCACGACCATGAACGCTCAGGTCCCGATGAAAACGGCAATGACACCCACCCGATTCTCCAATGCCGTGCTCGCCCGCGCCGCGCAGGCCATGCCGGCAGAGGCGGATTTTCCCGCCGCTGCGCCCGGGTCCGACTACGATACCGTTCGGCGCATCCTGGCCTACATCACGGAGAACTGGCGCGARCAGCCKACGATCGAGGCGATCGCGGACGCTGCCGGCGCGACCCCGACCGACGTGCACCATCTCTTCCGGCGCTGGTGCGGGCTGACCCCCAAGGCCTTTCTGCAAGCGATCACGCTCGACCATGCCAAGGGCCTGCTCGGGTCATCGGCCAGCGTGCTCGACACGGCGCTGGAGGTTGGGCTCTCGGGGCCCGGCCGACTGCATGACCTCTTCGTCACGCATGAGGCGATGTCGCCCGGCGAGTGGAAGAGCGGCGGCGAAGGCCTGCGCCTCTCCTACGGCTTCCATGAATCCCCCTTCGGCGAAGCACTGATCGTCGTGACGGAACGCGGGCTCGCGGGGCTCGGCTGGGTCTCGACCAGCGTCGATGGCGGCAAGGTCGTTGGCGGCCGGGCGGAGGCCCTGGCCGACATGATGCGGCGTTGGCCGCATGCCGATTATCGCTTCGACCCCGCCTCGACCGGGCCCTATGCAGGCCGGATCTTCGACCCGAAGGCCTGGGCCGCCGAGACGCCATTGCGGGTCGTGCTGATCGGCACGGATTTCGAGGTGCGCGTCTGGGAGACCCTGTTGAAGATCCCGGTCGGCAGGGCGACGACCTATGGCGATGTCGCCTGCCATCTCGGCCGGCCAACGGCGGCAAGGGCGGTCGGCATGGCAGTCGGCAAGAACCCGATCTCCTTCGTCGTGCCCTGCCATCGCGTCATCGGAAAGTCCGGGGCCTTGACCGGCTATCACTGGGGCCTGACGCGCAAGCGCGCCATCCTCGGCTGGGAGGCAGGGCAGACCGGCGGGGTGACGGCCTGAGAGGCAGTTCCCTTACGCCTTCAGATACATGTCCCAGCAGGGCGCCAGCGCGACCAGCCGGCGCCCTTTCAGGGCCTCCGAGAAATGCGCGGCGATGGTCTCGCGCGCCGTCGTCAGAGGGCATTTCGGAACCAGGATGGCGTCGACCTGTTTCAGGCTTTCCAGCGTTGGCGGATCGATCTCCGGCGTGGTCCGGCCGGGATCGACACCGATCGGCACGCCTCGCGGCGGCCTGCGGTCGAGCAGTTGGTTGAACGGATCGGTGAAATCGAGCGTGAAGAGACTGTCGAGCCGGCGCCCATTGGCCGCTTCCCAGGCGCGGATCGCCGTGATGCCCTGCTGCACTTCGAGCAGCCAGGTCGCCTGATAGTCGATCTCCGAATAGAGAATGTAGGAAGGCAGCTCGCCGCGCTCGGCAAGATCGCGATAGCCCGTCTGCTGCGCCGCGTAATGTGCGAGCATGATCATCGCACGTTCGGCGATGTCGGGCTTGACGCTGACCCGACCGAGCGGACCGAGATCGGGCACGGCAAGTGCCTTGTAGTTCACCGCACCGAGGACCGCGCGCGCGCTGCGCTCGACGAAGATCAAGGCCGACGGCAGGGCAACCACCAGGGCCAGGACCGTCACGATCCTGCCGAGCCGGTCGGTGCGACCGCTCCATTCCGCCAGGATCACCAGAAGGACGGGCCAGAGCCCGATGAATTCGAGCGAACCCGTGTTTTGGGTCTCGAACAGGGTCAGCGCCAGCAGAACCGCGGCGAACCATCCCAACGGCGAGGCCAGGAGCCCGTGCAATCGGGCCCGGGAAAGCCTGCCGCCCCCCAGCCAGGCAGCATAGGCAAGCGCGACAAGCAGCAGTAGGCTCGGCCCGACGACATTGAACTTCACCGAAGCGACGGTGAGAAAGCGCGGCAGCAAGGCGCCGGTGTTCAGGCCGAGCAGGGTCAGGATGTCATCGACATAGGCGCGCACGATGCCGGTCACGAAATCGAGCGGCGCGAGCACGGCAATGACCAGCGCCGCGGCGACGGACGCGTCGCGCAGGCGCATCCGTCCGGACAGAACCGCATAGCCGACGAGGAACGTCCCCGACACCGCTCCCGTGACCTTGACCAGGAAGAGGGTGAGCAGCAGCAGGACGACAAGCCCCACTTGCAGGCGGCGCGCMTCGACGAAGAGGAGTGTCGACACGAGCAGGTAAAGCAGGAGGCTGATATGGCGGTTATAGTGCCCGAAGCCATCGAAGCCTGGCATCGGATAGAGGCTGTGCAGGTTGATCGGCAGCGACGCGAACAACAGGAAAGGTAGCAACAGGGCCAGTGCCTGGCCACGCGAGCGCTTCCCGACATGGGCGGCAATCAGCGCCATCATTGGCAAGGCGACCGGCAAGATGCCCCAGTTCGCCAGCAGCATCGGCTGCGCCTGCGGAAACAGGGCGTGGAGCCAGGTCACAAGATAGTAGCCGAGAGGGCCGACAGGGGCGAAAAAGTCAATATTGGGCAGTTGCCCGACCTCGATGCGTTGCGCAGCATCGAGATAGATGTTCGTGTCCCAGTAGTTGGGGCCCAGCGGCAGGCGCAGGGGCAGCATCAGGCCAATGACAACCGCTGCTGCGAACGCGACCAGCCAGATCAGCGGTGCTCCAGCGAGCCGACTTAACATCTGCGCGACGCCAAGCGCGGAGCCGGGCCTTCTGCCCTCTCTCATGTCCCCAACCGTCATGCCCAGATCCTTGGCCTCACAGCCAACATGACAGAGAAACCTTACTCGTATCCTGCACAAGCCATGGCCAATGCACTCTGCGGTCGAGTGAAGGGGGCTCGCGCGCCGGGCGATAATGCGGCGGGTATGTTCACCGCCGAGCGGGATTCAGCGAACGATGACGGTCCGAAGCACAGTGCCGCGGACGACAGCGGCCGACCGCAGACCGCTATCACCCATCTCGGAGAGGACTGATCTCCGCGAAACGGGATGGCAAAGCGAAGCCCAGTCCGAGCGGATCGTCGGCCTCGATAATGAAGGCGCCCTCGCCTGCGAGGTAGCTGAGGCCGCCGACTTCGACGGTGACCGCTCCCTCGGCGGGATAGGCAGCAGGCCCGAGGACACGCCCCGAGAAACGCCCGCCTGTGATACTGCGGAAACTCCGTGTCCGCCCCAGCCCGAGCAGCCCCTTGGCGTGGTCGAGCGCCATGCGGGCGGTCACGCCCGAGCCGGTCGGTGAGCGGTCGATCTGCCGCTCGGCGAAGATGCAGAGGTTGAAACTGGTCTCGCCCGGTCCGGCCTCGTCGGTCACGATCGTCCCGTAGAGAAAGCCAAGATCGGGCTCGGTGGGATGCGTGATCGGCGCGCCGGCCCGCACAATGTCGGTGAGGGCAGCAGCAGCCTCGGTCAACTGCTCGACCGGGGTTTCGAAGAGATCGAGCCCGAAGCGTGAAGCCGGAAGGATGCAGTAGAAGGCTCCGCCATAGGCGATGTCCGTCGTGACGCTTCCGTAGCCGGGCACCTCGACCACACGGTCGCGGGCATGGACGAAGGCCGGCACACTCTCGAAGCGCACCTCCCCGACCTTCCCGTCGGCGACGTCGCAGGCGAGCCGCAGCAGGCCGCAGGGCGCCTMGATGGCAAAGTGCGTGACGGGCTCGACCGCCGGCACCAGGCCGCGCTCGATCGCATAGCGGCCGAGCGCGATGGTGGCGTGGCCACACATCGTCGAGTAGCCCTCGTTATGAGTGAAGAGCACGCCGAAGGCAGCCTCGGGATGACTCGCCTCGACCGGAATGACACCGTACATTCCGGCATGGCCGCGCGGTTCCAGCATCATCGCACGGCGCAGCTGATCGTGGCTGTCGCGCGCCTGTCGACGCTTGTCGAGAATCGTCGCGCCGGTCAGCTCGGGATAGCCGCCCGTAACGATGCGCACCGGCTCGCCGCAGGTGTGGTAGTCGAGATAGCTCAGGCGCATTGGCGCGTTCCCCTCACTCATAGGGTGGTTTGGGTGTGAGACGCGGCGGATCGCAGCCGCGCCGGCCGCAGGTCTCGGCTGCGACCTCTGCCGCGAAACCCATTGCGGATGCGGCAACGCTGTCTGACAATCCGCGCAGTCCTGCTCCGAGCTCGCCCGCCTGCGCGAGCGAAGCGAGAAATGCGCCGATGAAGCTGTCGCCGGCGCCGATCGTGTCGACCAGCTCTGCAACCGGAACGAAGCCGCGGACAGTCCTTTTCCCTGGCCGTTCGAGCGCCGCTCCGCGATCGCCCTCGGTCAGCAGGATCGCTGAAACGCCCCGGTCGAACCAACGGCGCAGCGGCGCAACGTAGCCGCCGGGATAGAGCCAGTCGGCATCGTCCGTACTGAGCCGGATGAGGTCTGACAGCGCCATGCGCTGCTCGATGGCGGCAAGCGCCGCCTCCCGATCCGGCAGCGCCGGCGGCCTGATATTGACGTCATAGCTGGTGCTCAGGCCGGCGGAGCGCGCCTGGCGCAGCAGCGTCAACGCCGCGTCCCCGGATGGGCCGATCGTCGCTCCGAACGAGGTGACATGCAGATGGCCAAAACCCGTGAGGTCGGGCGATGGCGGAGGCTCGGCCAGTGCCGTACCGGCGAGGTGGAAGTGATATCGGGCCCCGCCATCGACCCCAAGCGGGTCAACGACCGCCAACGGTGTGGGAGCATCGCTCTCAGCAACGAAGCGCCGATCGATCGCCTCTGCCACAAGCCGGGCCTGGAAGCGCCGCCCCGTGACGTCGCGCGAGAGCGTCGCGCAATAAGCCACGGAGGTGCCGCAGCGGGCGAGCGCCAGCGCTGTGTTGAAACCGGATCCGCCCAGCACGCACTGATAGCGCTCGCCGCACCCATCCTCCGGCACCAGATCGGCGAGCGCTTCGCCGAAGACGAGGACCGCCCCCTGGTTCACAGAAGCCCGCGCTTCGCCAGATTGCGCATCAGATGCGAGGCGCCGAAGGTCCAGGGTTCGCATTCATCGGTGCGGCGCATGCAATTGACGAGCGCTCCCAGTTCCGGCGCGGCAATCGTGACGATGTCCCCATATTTGTGGGTGAAGCCGCCGCCCGGCGTGTCGCGATCCTTGATCGGAGCAAACATGGTGCCGAGATAGAGCGCCGCGCCATCGGGATACTGATGGTTGCGATTGAGCATCTGCGCAGCAAGATCAGCCGGGTCGCGGCTGATCTTTGCGATCGAGGACGAGCCTTCGAGCCTGAAGCCGTCCTCGCCCTCGACCGTCAGCGTCACGGTTGTCCTACGGACATGGTCGAGCGAGAAGCCGGCGTCGAAGAAGCGGATGAAGGGACCGACCGCTGCGGCTGCATTGTTGTCCTTGGCCTTGCCGAGCAGCAGCGCCGAACGGCCCTCGACGTCGCGCAGATTGACGTCATTGCCGAGCGTTGCTCCGACGATGGCGCCGGTCGAGGCGACGATCAGCACGATCTCCGGCTCGGGATTGTTCCAGGTCGAGGCCGGGTGCAGGCCGGCATCGACACCGGTGCCGACGGCCGACATCGGCGGCGCCTTGGTGAAGATCTCGGCATCCGGCCCGATGCCGACCTCGAGATACTGGCTCCAGGCTCCCTGCTTGATCAGCACGTCCTTGAGATGCATCGCCTCGGGCGAGCCGGGCTTCAACTTCGAGAGATCGTCACCGATGAGCTTGCCGATCTCCTCGCGGATCGTGGCGGCGGCGGCCGGGTTGCCCCGCGCCTTCTCCTCGATCACGCGCTCCAGCATGGAGACCGCGAAGGTCACTCCAGCGGCCTTGACCGCCTGCAGGTCGAGCGGCGCGAGCAGCCAGGGCTTCGTCGCATCGCGACGCGAAGGCGGCGTGTTTGCAAGGATGTCGGCGAGCGTCCCGATGGGCTGCCCCTTGGCGGCGCGCAGGGCTGCGGCGGGATCGGCCGTCTCGCAGAGATCGCGCATCGTGGCGCAGGCAGCGGTGATATCCACAAGTTCATCACCGCGCAGAACGACGACCGCGGGACCGGCGACGTCCGGGCGCCAGACCCGGCCAGCGAGCGCGGCGGCTGCGGCGTCCGCCGGCAAAGTGTTCCGTGGCGTCAGGGCAAGCTCGGGCATGATCGATCGTCCGTTGGTGGAATTGTCACGTTGAAAGTCGCAGGCGAGAACAGCCGCTTCGCAGCCAATGTGCAAGAGTGCAGGGACGCGGATCAGACATGGCGCACATGTCGTGCGATTGTCATTGAAACGTCACCTGTTCTTCATGCTAGCTTGCGCACCAACGACAAGAGCCGCCCGCACGAGCGGGGCATAAGGGAGAGATAGATGACATCCAGATCGCGCTTGATGATTTCGGCCGCGGTGTTGACGCTGGCCGGTGCGGCTCCGGCCGTCGCGCAGACAGAGATCCAGTGGTGGCATGCGCTGACCGGCGCCAATAACGACGTTGTCGTAAAGCTGGCCGAGGAATTCAACGCCTCCCAGAAGGAATACAAGGTCGTTCCGGCCTATAAGGGCTCCTATCCCGACACGCTGAATGCCGGCGTCGCCGCCTTCCGCGCCGGGACCGCGCCGCACATCCTGCAGGTCTTCGAAGTCGGCACCGGCACGATGATGTMGGCCAAGGGCGCGGTGAAGCCCGTGCACGAACTGATGAAGGAAGCCGGCGAGCCTTTCGATCCCAAGGCTTATTTGCCGGCGATCACCGGCTACTACTCGACCGCTAAGGGCGACATGCTCTCCATGCCGTTCAACTCGTCGAGCATGGTGATGTGGTACAACAAGGACGCCTTCAAGAAGGCGGGCCTGAACCCCGACGCCCCGCCGAAGACCTGGCCAGAAGTCTTCGAGGCCGGGAAGAAGCTGAAGGCTGCCGGATATGACAAGTGCGGCTTCACCAATGCCTGGGCCACCTGGGCGAATATCGAGCAGTTCGGTGCCTGGCACAACATCCCGATCGCGACCAAGGCGAATGGTCTCGATGGCTTCGACACGGTCCTGAACTTCAACAGCCCGCTCTTCCTGAAGCACTGGACCAACCTAGTCGAGCTGCAGAAGGACAAGACGTACGATTACTCCGGCCGCACCAATAACGGCGAAGGCCGCTTCACCTCGGGCGAATGCCCGATCATGCTGACCTCCTCGGGCTTCTTCGGCAACGTCAAGGCCAACGCCAAGTTCGACTGGGCCAACGCCGCGATGCCGTACTATCCGGAAGCGGCCGGGGCACCGCAGAACTCGATCATCGGCGGCGCTTCGCTGTGGGTGATGGGCGGCAAGAAGGCTGACGAATACAAGGGCGTCGCCAAGTTCTTCACCTTCCTGTCCGATGTCGACCGCCAGGTGAAGCTGCACACCGAGTCCGGTTATCTGCCGATCACCAAGGCMGCCTATGCCAAGGTCAAGGACTCGGGCTTCTACAAGGACAAGCCCTATCTCGAGACGCCGCTGCTGGAACTCAACAACAAGGAGCCGACCGAGAATTCGCGCGGCCTGCGCTTCGGCGGCCTGGTCCAGATCCGCGACATCTGGTCGGAAGAGCTCGAAGCGGCGCTGAACGGCCAGAAGACACCGAAGGCTGCGCTTGACGCCGCCGTCGAGCGTGGCAATCAGGCACTGCGTCAGTTCGAACGGACCGCCTCGCGCTGAACCGGCTACGATCCAGAGCCGGGGCATTCCGCCCCGGCTTTTCTCTTGCTTCACGGGCTGCATGCAGAAGAACGCCTATTTCCGGAGCCTGACGATCCCGCTCCTGCTGCTCCTGCCGCAGCTCGCGATCACGGTCGTGTTCTTCTATTGGCCCGCAAGCCAGGCGGTCTGGCAGTCCTTCCTGCTGGAAGACGCCTTCGGGACGTCGACCCAGTTCGTCTGGTTCGAAAACTACCAGAGCCTCTTTTCCGATCCGGGTTACTTCAAGGCGCTGCGCAACACCGCGATCTTCTCGACCTTTGTCTGCGTGTTCTCGCTCTCGATCGCGCTGCTCTTTGCCGTCATGGCCGACCGCCAGATCCGCGGCGCGGAGATCTACAAGACCCTGCTGATCTGGCCCTATGCCGTGGCTCCCGCCATTGCCGGCGTGCTCTGGATCTTCATGTTCGATCCCTCGCTCGGCATGCTCGCGCGTGGACTGCAGAACCTCGGCATCGCCTGGAATCCCCGGCTCAACGGCAATGACGCCATGACGCTGGTCATCCTCGCCGCGACCTGGAAGCAGATCAGCTATAATTTCCTGTTCTTCCTCGCCGGGCTGCAATCGATCCCCAAGAGCGTGATCGAGGCGGCGGTGATCGACGGCGCGCGGCCGATGCGCCGCTTCTGGACCATCATCTTCCCGCTGCTCTCGCCGACGACGTTCTTCCTGCTCGTCGTCAACATCGTCTATGTCTTCTTCGACACCTTCGGCATCATCGACACGGTCACTGGCGGCGGGCCTGCGGGCGCGACCGAGACGCTGGTCTACAAGGTCTATTCCGACGGCAAGGGCGGCTCCAATCTTGGTGGCTCGGCGGCACAATCGGTCATCCTGCTCGTGATGGTCATCGCCATGACGGCGGTGCAGTTCCGCTTCATCGAGCGCAAGGTGAATTACTGATGGCCTCGGTGCTCTGGAAGGAACTGACGGCCGAGGATCTGCGTCACAAGGCGGCGAAGGATGCGATCGTCGTCCTGCCCGTGGCCTCGATGGAACAGCACGGGCCGCACCTGCCGGTCGGCGTCGACACCATCCTGTGCGAGGGCGTCTGCAAGGCCGCGGCCGAGCGCCTGGACGAGGCCGATGTCGTGGTCGCCCCGACGCTCTGGTGCGGCATGGCCGAGCATCACATGGCCTTCGGCGGCACCTTCACCTTCGACATCCCGACCTATCGGTCCGTGCTGCTTTCGCTGCTCAGGAGCATCGAGCGGCATGGTTTCCGCCGGGTCGTGATCGTCAATGGCCATGGCGGCAATATCGCCGCGCTCGGTGCATTCCTGCCGGATTTCGCGCGCGAGACCGGCCTGCGCATCATCGCGACCACCTATTTCGAGCTGGCGCAGACTGCGATGCTGCCCTTCATGCAGGATCAGACCAGCGTGATGCATGCCTGCGAGATCGAGACCTCGATGATGATGGTGCTGGCGCCGGAAACGGTGAAGCAGGAGCGGCTGGGGCAGGCCTTCGGCATGCTCGGCGCCGATCCGCGTGGCCTGATGCGCCCGACCGTCGCGCGCTACCGCCCCTTCCGTGAGATGACAGAGACCGGCGTGATCGGCGATGCGCGGCGCGCGACGCCGAAGAAGGGCGAGGAATTCCTTAACGCCTGCGCCGAGGCGCTCGCGGCCTTGCTGCGCGACGGGGAGGCCTGGCACTGATGGTCGAGAACCGCCGCTTCGGCGACATCGTCGCCTATATCATCCTGACGATCGGCGTGCTGATCGTCGCCTTTCCGGTCTGGCTGACCTTCGTCGCCTCGACCTGGGATGCTGCGACCATCATCAACGGCCAGCTGCCGCTCTATCCTGGCCCGCATTTCTTCGAGAACTACTACCGCATCCTCTTCGTCGGGACCTCGGGCTCGACCCGCGAGCCGGTGGCCGTGATGATGTTCAACTCCTTCGTGATGGCGCTGGCCATCGCGTTCGGCAAGATCTTCATCTCCGTGCTCTCTGCCTACGCGGTCGTCTATTATCGCTTCCCGTTTCGGATGGCGGCATTCTGGATCATCTTCGTCACCCTGATGCTGCCGGTCGAAGTCCGCATCTTCCCGACCTTCAAGGTCGTCTCCGATCTCGGCATGCTCGATACCTACCAGGGCCTCGCCGTGCCGCTGATCGCCTCGGCGACCGGCACATTGCTGTTCCGGCAGTTCTTCATGACGATCCCCGACGAACTGCTCGAGGCCTCGAAGATCGATGGCGCCGGTCCGTTCAAGTTCTTCAAGGATACGGTGGTCCCGCTCTCGCTCACCACGATCGCGGCGCTCTTCGTCATCCAGTTCATCTATGGCTGGAACCAGTATCTCTGGCCGCTGCTGGTCACCACCAAGGATTCGATGCAGACCATCGTCATCGGCATCCGCAAGATGATCACCACGGCCGATGCGCTCACCGAATGGCAGCTCGCCATGGCAACCGCGATGCTGGCGATGCTGCCGCCCGTCTTCGTCGTCATCGCCATGCAGCGGCTCTTCGTGAAGGGCCTGGTGGAAACCGAGAAGTGACATTGCGTACCGGCAGCCCGGCCCGCTGAGCCGATCGCCGATTATCCGTTACCGACTGACCAAGGAACCCAATGGCCCAGGTTACTCTTTCCAGCGTCAAGAAGGTCTATGCCGGCGGCGTCGAGGCCGTGAAGGGCGTCTCTTTCGACATTCCCGATGGCGGCTTCTGCGTGCTGGTCGGCCCCTCCGGCTGCGGCAAGTCCACTTTGCTGCGGATGGTGGCAGGCCTGGAGACGATCTCGTCCGGCGAAGTCTCGATCAGCGGCAGGGTCGTCAACCAGATCGAACCGGCGGACCGGGACATCGCCATGGTGTTCCAGAATTACGCGCTCTATCCGCATATGAGCGTCTACGACAACATGGCCTATGGCCTGCGCAACCGCGGGACGCCGAAGGACGAGATCGAGAAGCGGGTCAAGGAAGCAGCCCGCATCCTCGCGATCGAAGGCCTGCTGGAGCGCCGGCCGCGCCAGCTCTCGGGCGGCCAGCGCCAGCGCGTCGCCATGGGCCGCGCCATCGTGCGCAAGCCCCAGGTCTTCCTGTTCGACGAGCCGCTCTCCAATCTCGACGCGAAACTGCGCGTGCAAATGCGCGTCGAGATCAAGAAGCTGCAGCGGGCGCTCGGCGTCACCGCGATCTATGTCACGCACGATCAGGTCGAGGCGATGACGCTCTCCGACAAGCTCGTTGTGATGAATGGCGGCCAGGTCGAGCAGATCGGCGTTCCGGCCGAGGTCTACCGCAAACCCGCAAGCCGCTTCGTCGCGACCTTCATCGGCTCGCCGCCGATGAACCTGCTGCCGGCAGCCATCGACGGACCCGGCATCGTTGCGCTCGGCGACGCGCTCCTCGAAGCGCGTGACCTCAAGCAGAACCTCGCATCGGGAACGAAGGTCGAGGTGGGCCTGAGGCCAGAGGATATCGAGATCGCGTCCGAGGGCCAGGCCGGGGCCCTGCCCTTCGATGTCGAGTTCATCGAGGAGCTGGGCGCGACCCAGCTCTTCCACGGCAAGCTTGCCGGACAGCCCTTCGTGATGCAGGCCGCAACCGGCGATGTCGCTGCCGAGGCCAAGCGCCTGTGGATTTCGGTCGACCCCGACCGCGTCCACGTCTTCGATGCGCAATCGGGCGTCCGACTCGGGCGCGAATAAAAGGGATCGACCGCGGAGGATCTCCAGCGGCCGGAAACAGCCGCTGGATGCGCTGCTCAGCCCGCCGACCGTTCTTTTGCATCGCGTTCGTAGACGGCGAGGAATGCCTTGCCCATCAACGAGCTTTCGCCATCGATGGCTTTCCGGAGCACGGCGCCCCGGATTGCCTGGATCCCTCGATCCTCGGGCGCTGCTGAACTCGCGAACTCGGCAAGATGAACGGCGAGGCGCGCCTGGCCGTCCTCGGCCAGCGCCGCGGCCCGCTCGGCCAGTTTCTCGGCGCCGCCCGCAAGCCGAGCCAGTTCGGACGCAAGATCAGTGTTCTTCGCCGGCTTCAGGTTTGCGGGGTTTCCGTCAAACCAACCCGCATAGAAATGGTAGATCCCCCGGACCAGAAATTCGGGGTCATCATATTTCGGCAAGAGATAGGGCTTCGCCAGATAGGCGGCCGGGACCTTGACCGCGCGCAGCACCTCGTCGAGCGTCGCACCCTGGTTCATCAGCGCCAGGGTATCGCGAACCAGATGCTCAAGCGCTTCGGCCCCGTCGCGCAACACCTGCGCTGCCCGGCCCTCCCCGACAATGACCGGGCCATGTCCGGGGATCAGGATGCCCGGCTTCAGGCGCTCCATCCGGCGCAGGGCGACAGCCCACTCGGCTGCATAGCGCTGAACCTTGCGCGGATTGCCTGCATTCGGGAAAACCCAGATTACGAAGTCCCCGCTCGCCAGCACGCGCCGCCGCGGCAGCCAGACGAATGTGGCATCGTCGGTCTCGCCGCGCCCGTGGATGAGTTCGAGCTGTTCGCCACCGATCGCAAGCGATAGCGTGTCGTCATAGACGTCATCGGGACGCCGCTGGCCTATCGGATAGACATAGTCCGGCTTGTTGAACTGCTGCCCCTGCACGATGCTGTTGAAGCCATGGGAGGCTTCATATCGCTCCATCCGGCGCGGGACGTTGCGATGAGCCACGATTCTCGGCCGCGGCCTTGCTCTCGCATCGGCCTCCTCGTCGATCACCTTGATGCCGCTGGTGTGGTCGATATGGCCGTGGGTATAGATCACGGTGTGGATGGGGCTGTCGTCCCAGCTGCGGATCGTCGCAAGCGTCTGGGCGGCGGTATCTGGCTTGGCCGTATCGATCAGGACAAGGCCCTCACTCGTCCGAATGGCGGTGACGCTGCCGCAGAAATAGGTGGTGTGGACGGTGATGATGTTCTCTGCCACTGCAGTGATAGCGCCGGCAGAGACCGCCTCAGTCCATTCCTCCATCTGCGCTGCGCCACTCCAAAGGCGCTCGAACAATGCGTCCTGCCGCATCTGAATTCCTCCGTCGACCAGAGCATGTCGATAGCACCGCTGGGGAGGAATGACAGGCCACACACGCGCAGTCCTGACGCGCGATGTCAGCTATGAGCAAGGCGCGCGGTTCGGTGTCGCGGCAACGCGCTCCGCCCCCTGCGACCTACCCCCCGGGCCCGCCCTCGATCTCGCTGGCCCAGGCCAGCGCCGCCTCGTACTCGATCGGTTTGAAGCAGCGGATCTCGACGAAGGGGATGACCGGATTGGCGATCGCCACCAGCGTCTCGATCCAGCCCTTGTCGCTGATCAGGGCCTCACGCGGAAAGCGCCTGAGTTCCGACAGCTTGCTGAACCCATAGCGCAGATCCGTGGCACCCGCCCGGAGCGTGATATCGTGAAAGCCGGTCAGATCGACCAGAACGCCGATCTTCTCGTGCCGGGTCAGCCGTGCGTCGATATCGGCGATCACACTGTCATAATCCTCCACGGTCAGCGTGCCGGAGAGGCGGTAGGCCGCGACATGATCGGGCCCAGCGAGGATTTCGAACATGGACGTCATCCTTTCGCTTCAGACAACGCAGCAGGCCCGCCGCGGTTTCGATTGCTGCCATTGCGCGGTCATGCGTCGTGGTTAGTCTCGCCCTCCACAGGAGGAACGCAGCATGAGCGATGAACTCGTCTTCTACACCCACCCGATGTCACGCGGCCGGATCGTGCGCTGGATGCTGGAGGAAGTCGGCCAGCCCTATCGCACCGAGCTGGTCGGCTTCGGCCCGCCGATGAAGGCGGCCGCGTACAAGGCGCTCAATCCGATGGGCAAGGTGCCGGCCCTGAAGCATGGCGACATGATCGTCACCGAATGCGCCGCGATCTGCGCCTATCTCGCGGACGCCTTTCCCCAGGCCGGGCTGGCGCCGGCACCGGGCAGCAAGGAGCGCGGCCCCTATTATCGCTGGCTCTTCTTTGGCGCCGGCCCGACCGAAGCTGCGGTGACCAACAAGATGCTTGGCGTCGAGGTGCCACCGGAGAAGACCGGCTCGGTCGGCTATGGCTGCTTCGCCGATGTCATGGACACATTGGAAAAAGCGGTATCGCAGGGCGAGTATCTGGTCGGCGACAGGTTCAGCGCGGCCGATGTCTATCTCGGCGCGCAGATCGGCTGGGGCCTGCAATTCGGCACGATGGAGCGGCGGCCGGCCTTCGAGGCCTATGCCAAACGACTGCAGGCCCGCCCGGCAGCGATCCGCGCCAATGAGATCGACAATGCGCTGATGCCGCAGCAGCAGCCGGCGGCGGAATAGGCGTCGTTCCACGCTGAGTGCATGCCAAACCCGGCCTCTGGCCGGGTTGTTGCGCAGCGGCGCATCGCCTAATCCTGCGAGAATCGGCCGGCTATCTTGCTGGCCTCTCCCATCTGCGAGACGGGACGTTCCGGGCTGTGCCCGGCAGCAGGCAGAAATGACCGACACATTCGACATTGCCCGGCCGCGCCACGGCATGGGTTTCTATCCCTTCGTGGCGATGATGGCCGCACTGATGGCGACGAACGCGCTTGCGATCGACGCCATGCTGCCGGCCCTGCCCCAAATGGGCGAGACACTCGGCATTGCCGAGCCGAACGACCGGCAGTGGATCGTCACCAGCTATCTGCTCGGCTTTGGTGTGGCCCAGATCATCTACGGCACGCTTTCCGACCGCTTCGGCCGACGGCCCGTGCTGCTGACCGGGCTCAGCATCTATGTCGTCGCCAGTGTGTTCGCTGCCTTCTCCGGCTCCTTCGAGATCATGATGGCGGCGCGCGTGCTGCAGGGCGTCGGAGCAGCCGCGACGCGGGTGCTCGCGGTCTCGATCGTACGGGACTGCTATTCCGGCCGCGACATGGCCCGCGTCATGTCGCTGGCCCTGATCGTCTTCCTGGCCGTACCGATTCTGGCGCCCTCGATCGGCCAGGCGATCCTCTGGGTCGCACCCTGGCGCTGGATATTCGGCGTACTGACCGCCTTCGGCGCCATCGTGATGCTCTGGACCGCAATGCGCCTGCCCGAGACGCTGCATGAGGAAGACCGTACGCCGATCAAGTTCGCCAGCATCGTCTCCGCCTTCCGCACGGTGCTGACCTCGCGCATCGGCGTCGGCTACATGCTGGCGATGACCTTCGTTCTCGGCGGCTTGTTCGGCTTCATCAACTCGGCACAGCAGGTCTTTGTCGATGTCTTCCGGGCGCCGGAATGGTTCACCACCATCTTCGCCCTGATCGCCGCATGCATGGCGGTCGCGTCACTGCTGAATTCGCGCATCGTCGGCCGACTCGGCATGCGCCGGGTCTCGCATGGCGCATTGCTCGGCTATATCACGCTGACCAGCCTGCACGCGGTGCTGGCCCTTGCCGGCAAGGAAACGCTCTGGCTCTTCGCCATCATGCAGGGTGGGACGATGTTCTGCTTTGGCCTGCTGGCGCCGAATTTTGGGGCGATGGCGATGGATCCGCTTGGCCATGTCGCGGGTACGGCCTCGTCCGTCCAGGGTTTCATCACCACGGTCGGCGGAGCACTGCTCGGCTTCTATGTCGGCCAGCATTTCAACGGCACCGTCGTGCCGCTGACACTCGGCTTCTCACTCTGCGGGCTCATGGCGCTCGCGGTGGTTCTGGCGGTCGAGAAGGGGCGGCTCTTTCACCCGGCGCCGGGGCGCAGCTAGCGGCCTGCCCTCTGGGCGCGGAACGTCGTTCCAGCCCGGGCACGCGCGGGTCGCAAGCCGCCGGTCCGTCAGGCCCGCTTCGTGCGCTTGGACGCTGCGGTCTTGGGCCGTGCAGCCTCGGCGATCGCGGCGGCCTCTGCGTCTGCGGCTTCCTTCGCCAGCCGCAGCGCGCGCAAGCGCGCGGTCTTTTCCGTAACGGCAACCTGGGCGGCGCGCTGCGCATCCAGCCCACGCTGGGCTTCCTGCCGCTTTTGCTCGGCCTTCTCCAAATTCGCCTGGGCCCGGCGCTTGGCTTCGTCGGCCGAGAGTCCTTTGGTCGACATGGCAGTCCACTCCTTCACGATTGCCGCCCGGTTGGCGGCACTCACAGCGACGCGCCCTATCGGTAGCGCGCATCCAGGCGCACTGGACTGCGTCGAGCAGACCCTTGCGCCGGCATCGTCAGGCTGGCCTGAGCTCAGGCTGCCGCCGGTGCAAGACGCGGCGGACGAACAGGCTTGGCCTTGGGCTTCGGCGCTGCGATCAGTCCTTCGCGCTGAGCCTGCTTGCGCGCCAGCTTGCGTGCACGCCGAATGGCGTCAGCCTTCTCGCGAACCCGCTTCTCGGACGGCTTCTCATACGCCGCACGCCGCTTCATCTCGCGGAAGACGCCTTCGCGCTGCATCTTCTTCTTCAGGACGCGCAGCGCCTGGTCGACATTGTTGTCGCGAACGAGAACCTGCATCTCGGGCTCCTTTCAGAAAAGAAAAAAGGGCCGGGTAATCCCGACCCTTCGTCCAACCGTGCTGCGTATCGTCCTGAAAGGGGGGCGCCAGTACATCCGTGGTMGCCACTCGATTCGGAATGCTACGTTTGCACGGTCATGCAGATCACTCGGCGCGAAGATTGTCCGCGGACATCTTGCCAGAGCGCTTGTCCTGGACGAGCTCGAAGGTGATCTTCTGACCTTCGCGGAGCTCGCGCAGACCAGCACGCTCGACAGCGCTGATGTGGACGAAAGCATCCTGACCGCCATCATCGGGCTGAATGAAGCCGAAACCCTTAGTCGAATTGAACCATTTAACAGTGCCGGTGGCCATGACGAATTCCTTCTCGCAAGGCATTAGTTCGCATGAGACGACGCCTCACACGGTGTTCGATTTTGAGCGGGAAGTTCGTCAGCTAGCGCGCCATTAGCGCGGGGGCCAATTCATTCGGCCTAAGATCGATGCCCCTATATGGGTGATTGTGACCAATTTGTCAATGCAACCTGTCGTCGAAGCAGGACCGCAGCCTTGCGTGCCCCTGTGCGGCCATCGACCCCACCCAGACATAGCGCGAGCTCACGACGCCTCTTCGAGCCCTTCGGGCTGCCGCTGAAGCAGCCGCAGCGGACGCCCTTCACCCGATAAGCCCGACCATGCCAACCACGACCGGCCCCATCAGCGGCAGCAGGACGTTCGAGATCGCATAGGTCACGGTGTAGCCGATCACCGGCGTCGAATTGCCCGCAAGGGAGACCAATGCGCTGATCGACGGAGTGCTGCAGTGCTGGCCAGCGATGGCTCCGAGCAGGATCGGAGCCTCGATCTTCAGCAGGTAATGCCCGATATAGAGTGAAGCCAGGGCCGGCAGTGCGGAGACGAGAATCGCCAGGACCGGCAGCACCAGCCCGTACTGCTTGAGCAGCGCGAAGGCATCGGGCCCGACCGACAGACCGATTGCGGCGATGAAGGTCGCCAGGCCGAAGTCCTTCATGAACTCTGCAGCATGCAGCGGTATCGCGCCATAATGCGGGCGATGCATGTGGAGCCAGCCGAAGACCAGGCCGGAGACGAGCGCACCACCGCCGGTCCCCAGCGTCAGGTTCAGGGCGCCGACCCTGAAGCTCAGTTCTCCCAGCAGGAGACCCGCGACCACTCCCAGCCCGAGCATCACGAAGTCGGTACTCGAAGTCGCCGGGAGCAAGTGGCCGAGCTCCGGGGCCGCCCGCGTGATCGCGTCCTCGGAGCCGTAGAGCGTCAGGACGTCGCCCTGCTCGAGAACGGTGCCCGGCAAAGCGGGAACGATATGCCCGAGCCGCCTGATGCGCGAAATGAAGACACCGCGCCGCTGTTCCGCGCTCGCCAGCCGACGAAGATCCCGAATCCGGCGCCCCATCACCTCGCTACGGACGAGCACGACCTCGCGCTCGACGAGTGGCACGTTGTCGCCTGCCGGCATCGGCACCTCGGCGCCCAATCTCTCGCTGATCGCGATGACGGCGCGGCGGCGGCCGAGCACGAGGACAACATCGTCGGCCTCCAGCACCATGTCCGTGGTTGCCTTGGTAAAACCTTCGCCGCGGCCGACCTGTTCGATGGTCACAACGCCATTGACGCTGTTTTCGAAGGCGCCGACGCTGCTTCCCGCAATCGGCCCGGCATGGAAGCAGCGGGAGACGATCTCGGGCACGCCGTTCTCCTTGCCCGCGTCGTCCTCGGCTCCCAGTTGTTTTGCAAGCGCGGCGGATTCCTCGCGCACGTCGATCCGCAGCAGCAGGGGACCGATCTGCGTCGTGAAGACGACGATCGCCACGAGGCCGAAGAGGTAGGTGACGCTATAGGCCGTCGCCATGTTGGATTGCAGCCGCGCCACTTCGGCTGCCGGCAGGGCCAGCCGGGCGATCGCATCCGAAGCCGTCCCGAGCACAGCCGATTCCGTGGCCGAGCCGGCGAAGAGCCCCGACGTGGTGCCGGGATCCAGGCGGAACAAGATGATGGCCGCTGTAAGCAGCAGCAGGACCGTCCCGACCTCGACGAAGGACAGGATTCCGTAGCGCCAGCCACCACGGATATTGTTGAAGAACTGCGGTCCGGCCGTAAATCCGAGAGCGAAGATGAACAGCGCGAACGCCGTGTTCTTCAGGTCCGCGCTGATGGTGACACCAAGCTGCCCAAGGGCCAATGCGACGAAGAGCGTGCCGCAGACACCGCCGATCTGAACGGGGCCAATTCTGATCTTTCCGATCAAATGGCCAAGAGCCAGCGAAATGAACAGTGCAACAACCGGCTGTTCAACAAATGCCACGATGGACCCCAGTTCCAGAGCAGTGGTCGACGGCGACTATTCGCTGCCTGCCCCTGCTCTGCAAGAGCCGCGATCGCCGGTGCGGCACTCGTCTGCGGCACATCGAGGTCGTCCACTCATTGGCCAGTGCCAAGTGAAGTCGCGGCACGTCGACGATTTGGATTGACTCCAAAGAAAGTTCATCCCTAAATCGTGCACGATCCAAGATGCGGGATAATAGGCATTGAACGGGGCGCGAAAGATCGAACGGGTCGTCCTTGGCGACCAGGTCTATGAGGCGATCAAGGAACGCATCCTCGATCAGGCCTATGCGCCGGGCGAAAAGCTCAATGTCGATGGGCTGGTGCGCGAACTGGCCGTCAGCTCGACGCCGATCCGCGAGGCGCTGACGCGGCTCGTCGCGGAAGGGCTCGTGTCGGCCGTCCCCTTCGTCGGCTTCGCGACCGCGGCGCTGCCCGATCGCAACTATTACGAGGACGTCTACAGCTTTCGGAGCGTGATCGAGCCCTGGGCCGCGGCAGAGGCCGCCAGGCGGCGCCCCGGCGCCGATGTCATCACGGCGCTGCGCGACGCCGTCGCGGTCATGATGGCCGATCCGCCGTCCCGCGAGTATCGCAGCCACCGCGCGTTCACCGAAGCCGATGACCGCTTCCACCGCCTCATCCTGACAGCGGCGGGCAATCAGGTCGCGCTGAAGAGCTATGACGACCTGCGCTTCCATCTGCACATTTCACGGCTCTACCTCAGCCGCGAGCAGGATGTCGGGATCACCCATGCCGAGCATTTCCGCATCATCGATGCGCTCGAGACCGGCGATMCTGAAGCTGCCGCCGAGGCGATGCGACGGCATCTCGAGGGCTCCCATGAGAGGCTGATCAAATAGGCCGCCCGTCAGAGGCAGCTGTGCAAGAACCACCATAACATCCGGGAGGATATGATGTTTCTACGACGCCTTGCCGCGGCGAGCCTGATCGCAGGCAGCTTCCTCGCGACAGCCGCCCAGGCACAGACCCTGCGCTTTGGCCATGCGAACACCACCACCGAGATCGCCGGCGAACTGTTCCAGGAATTCGCCGATCGCGTGAACAAATCGACCGGCGGCGCCGTCACCATCAAGGTCTTCCCGGCCGAGCAGCTCGGCAAGGAAATCGACCTGTTCAAGCAGGTCAAGGAAGGCGCCCTCGACATCTCAGCGCCCTCGATGGCGGCCGCCTCCGCGCTCGTACCCGCCCTCGAGATTCCGAGCGCGCCCTTCCTCTGGAAGGACTGGAGCGAGGCCGAGGCGATCATTCGCTCTGCTGCCTTCGACCCGATCTTCGACGAGCTCCGCGACAAGCATAGCATCGTCCCGGTCAGCCGCATCTGGTACTGGGGCTGGCGCAACATGACGACGCTCGACCGCGCGGTGAAGAAGCCGGAGGACCTGCAGGGCCTCAAGATCCGCGTGCCGGAAAGCCCGGTCTGGGTCGAGATGATCAAGGCCTATGGCGCCTCTCCGACGCCGGTTCCCTTTGGCGAGGTCTACACCGCGCTCCAGCAGAAGACGGTTGACGGCCAGGAAAACCCGATCCCGACGATCTTCTCGCGCAAGTTCTATGAGGTGCAGGGCTATGTCGCGATGACGAAGCACATGCTCCAGAACAACATGATCGTCATCAACAAGGACAGCCTCGCCCGGTTGAAGCCCGAGCATCGCGAGGTCCTGTTCGCCGAAGCCGCCCGCGCCTCGGCCCTGAACACCTATCTCCAGCAGAAGCGCGAGGCCTCGATGCTCGAGGACATCCGCAAGTCCGGCCGCTCCAAGATCGTCGAGGATGTCGATCGCGACGCCTTCGCCGCCAGGTCCAAGGTGGTGGCAACCGCGATGGAAGGCCGCTGGGGCAAGGCCCATCTCGACAGCGTGCTCGCCGCCATCGACGCTCAGCGCAAGCGCTGACCGGCATGACCGGGCTCGACCTGATCCGGCGGCTCGACGACTGGTCGAGCCGCCTGGAGAACGCCTTCCTTGCCGCGCTGCACGGCGCGATCGCGACGCTGGTCTGCGCCGCCGTCGTCTTCCGCTACGCGCTGAACGATCCGCTGACCTGGTCCGAGGAACTGATCCTGCTGCTGTTCGGCTGGATGATCTTCCTCGGCATCGCCAACGCCTTCCATGCCCGGACCCACATCATCATCGATGTCGTGGTGCTGTTCGCCCCGCGCTGGCTCTGCACCCTCTTCGGCGTCGTGGCGCTGCTCGCGACAGCGGCGGTTCTCGGCACGCTGACCTGGTTTTCCTGGCGCTATCTCCAGCGCGAACTGCCGAACCTGACGCCGATGCTCGGCATTTCGGCCGGCTGGACGGTGGCGCCGCTCTTCGTCGGGAGCCTGCTGTCGCTACTGCATCTCCTGCGCAACCTGATCGACGAAGGCGTCACCGGCGCACTCTGGTCCGACATCACGACGCGGGACTAGCGGCATGGTCTCCATCCTTCTCCTGACCTTCGCGGTCCTGCTCGTAGTCGGCACGCCGATCTGGGTCGCGATGGCGGGCTCGGCCCTGCTGACGATCTTCATCGAAGGCGTGCCGCTCACCGTCGCCGCCCAGCGCATCGTGGCCGGCGTGCAGTCCTTCCCCCTGCTGGCGATCCCGCTCTTCACGCTCGCCGGCTCCCTGATGAACGCGTCGGGCATCTCCGAGCGGCTCTTCAGCTTCACCAAGGCACTGGTTGGCCATATCCGCGGCGGGCCGGCCCATACGCTGGTCGTCGGCGAGGTCTTTCTCTCCGGCATCTCCGGATCATCCGTCGCCGATACGGCCGCAGCCGCACGGGTCTTCGTGCCGCAGCTCGAACGCATGGGTTATCCACGTGCGTTTGGAGCGGCGCTGTCAGCGGTTGCCGGCACGCTTGGCCCGATCATCCCGCCGTCGATCCTGATGGTGGTCTATGCCTGGCAGGCCAATGTCTCGCTCGGCAGCCTCTTCGTCGCCGGCATCATTCCTGGCCTGGTCATGGCCGGCTGCATCATGGCGACCATCGCCATCCTGGCGCTGCGGCGCGATTTCAAGCCGGCCGGCTCGTTCTCGTTCCCGAATCTCTGGAAGGAGTTCAAATACGCTTCGCTGGCGCTGCTGATGCCGGTGCTGATCATCGTCGGCTTCCGGGCGGGGTTATTCACCGCAACCGAGATCGCCGGCGTCGCCGCCGCCTATTCCCTGGTTGTCGGCATGTTCATCTACCGTTCGATCAAGCTTGCCGACCTCCCGGCGATCCTGATCGGCACGGCGCGCGAGACGGCGGTGGTCATCGCCATCGTCGCCGCGGCCTCGCCCTTCAGCTGGATTCTGGCCATCGAGCAGGCGCCGCAGCTGGTCACCAGCTTCATGACCTCGATCTCGACGGATCCGCTGGTCGTTCTGCTGATCCTGAACATCGCCCTGCTGATTGCCGGCATGTTCATGGAGACGATCGCCATCATGATCATCCTGGTGCCGATCCTGCTGCCGCTGCTGGCCGCGTTGCAGATCGACCTCGTGCATTTCGGGATCGTGCTGCTGGTCAACCTCGTCATCGGCCAGGTGACACCGCCCGTGGGCGTGCTCTGTTTCGTCGCCATGGCGATCACGCGCGTCAAGCTCGGGGCCCTGCTGCGGGAGCTCTGGCCCTTCCTGATCGCGCTCGTCGTGGCGCTCGCCATCATCACCTATGTGCCGGCCCTGAGCCTCTGGCTCCCCCGGATCGCCGGTTTCTGAGAGGATCATCATGACCAGGATTGCAGAGGTTGAGGTCGTCGAATTCTCGTTCAAGAGCAGAAATCTCGGCCGCTCGGCCGAGAATGCCCGGGCGGTCTACAATGTCGGATACAAGCCGAATTCAGAGCTCGAGCTGACCAAGTTTGCGATCGTCATTCGCAGCGATGACGGCGCCGAGGGACAGTATGTCATGCACTGGGGCGGAACCCGGGCCACGATGGCGCAGACGCTCTCGCTTGCGCCCAACCTGCTCGGCCGCAATCCGGACCACCGCGAGGAAATCTGGAACGACATGAAGCGGGAGCTCCGCCAGCATGACGGGATGGGGATCGGACCGATCGACATCGCGCTCTGGGACCTGGCGGGAAAGCGCTTCGGCGCTTCTGTGTCGCAATTGCTCGGCGGCTTCCGCACGCGGCTCAAGACCTATGCCTCGACCTATCACGGCGACCGCAATGGCGGGCTCGACAGCAAGGAGGCCTTCTCCGACTTCGCCGAGGCCTGTTACGCACTGGGCTACCGCGCCTTCAAGCTCCATGGCTGGCATGAGGGCGACGCGCGCGAGGAGGCGGCAAACGTCCTGCATGTCGCCAGGACGGTCGGTGATCGCATGACTTTGATGCTCGACCCGGCCAATGAGCTCAGAACCTTCGCCGACGCACTCTATGTCGGGCGGGCCTGCGACGAGGGGGGCTATTTCTGGTACGAGGACCCGATGCGTGACTGTGGCGTCTCCGCGTTCGCCCACAAGAAGCTGCGCGAGATGCTGAAAACGCCGATCCTGCAGACCGAGTATCTGCGCGGCTTCGAGCCCAAGGCCGATTTCCTGATCAATGGCGGCACCGACATGCTGCGCTCCGATCCGGAATACGATCTCGGCATCACCGGCGCGATGAAGATCGCCCATCTCGCCGAGGCCTTTGGCGTCGATGTCGAGATCCATGCCTGCGGGCCTGCGCATCGCCACTGCATGGCCGCGACTCGTAACACCAATTTCTATGAGCTTGCGCTGGTCGGCCCGGATTGCCCCAACGCCGTGCCACCGGTCTACACCTGCGGGTACAGCGACCAGCTCGACGGTGTCGACAAGGATGGCTGTTTTCCCGTGCCCACGGGGCCAGGCCTCGGCGTGAGCTATGACTGGGATTACATCCGTGCCCATCAGACGGGGCGGGAGCTGTTCAAGCTCTAGATGCGTATTGGGAGGGCCGGCCTTTTTCGGGCTGGCCCTGGTCCTTTCTACCGCCGCCTTGGGGCGACGGGCATGCCGGGAATCGTCTTCAGTCCGGATAGAGAGATAGAGATTCGCATTGGCTCGGGAGGTGACGCCGCCGATCGCCCTCCCGCAGAAGGCGGAGATCAAGCCGTCTTGAGGTTCACCGCCGAGGACTTGCCGGTCTTGCGATCGGCCTCGAGATCGTAGCTGATCTTCTGGCCTTCGTTCAGGCCGCGCAGGCCCGAGCGCTCGACAGCGCTGATATGGACGAAAATATCGCTTCCGCCCGCGTCAGGGGTGATGAAACCATAGCCCTTGGTCTCGTTGAACCATTTCACGGTACCCGTGCTCACGTGCTATCCCTTCAGTCACTATTCAGGTTGGCTCATGCCAGCCCGGGAACCACTGTAGGGTCGAAAATACGCATGTGGCAATGATGCCGTTAAAAACCGCGTCGGCGCCCGCAAAACGCCCCAATGCTCAGGAGCGTCCGCCGTCGACGGAAAGCACCTGGCCGCTGATCCAGCCGGCCTGTTCGCTCAAGAAAAACAGCGTGGCATTGGCGATGTCCTCGGGCGTACCGAGGCGTCGGGTGTGGATGCTCTCGACCAGTTTCTTCTGGCCGGCCTCGCCATAGCTTTGCCATTGCCGTTCCGTTGCCGGATTGGAGCGCACGAAGCCGGGCGCGACGGAGTTCACCGTAATGCCATGCGGGCCGAGCTCCCAGGCGAGCTGCTTCGTCAGCCCGACCAGCGCGTGCTTGGCACTGGCATAGGCCTGGATGCCGGTGAGGCTCGGGCGCAATCCCGCACCGGACGAGATGGTGACGATGCGGCCATAGCCGGCCTGCTTCATCACCGGTGCTGCGGCTTGCGTCAGGAAGAAGGCGGCATCGACATTGGCGGCGAAAATGCTGCGCCAGTCCGCCTCGGGAATCTCCTCGATCGGCCGCCCGACCTGGCCGCGCACCCCGCCCGCCGCATGGACGAGCAGGTCGAGCGAGTCGTTTTCGGCCGAGATCGTGCCAAGCAGATCGCGCGCTGCGTCCGGCGTCGCGAGATCGACGGCATGAAACCTGGCCCCGATCTCGGCTGCGGTCTTCGCGACCCCCTCGGCATCGATATCGGCGAGATGCACCCTAGCCCCGGACCGAGCCAGGGCGGTTGCGATGGCTCGGCCGATGCCCTGGGCAGCGCCTGTGACGAGGGCTACGCGATTGTCGAAGCGGAGTTGCATTGGTCGATCAGCACCTTCAGCGTATCGAACGAGAGTGGGCGCTCGCCGTCCTCGACCTCGTGGATCAGTCTCACCAGCGTCTCGATCGTCGGGGTCGGAATGCTGGCCTCGCGCCCGAGGCGCGCGATGATGCCGATCTGGGGATCGACCTCGGTCTTGCGCTTGCGCACGGCAAGGTCGCGCCAGATCCCGGAATGCGTCTTGGCCGTCTTCGAGGTGTAGTCGGCGAGCCAGGCGATCGCGGCGATCTGCGGATATTCCGGCCGGCCCGGCGCGAAGACCATCGGATCGAACTCGCCGAAGCCGAGCGAGGAGACGCCACGCGCCGCCGCGACCGCACCGACCTCCCGCCCGAGTTCGAGCCAGACGGCGAGCCGCTTCGGATCGGCGAAATTCGCCGACATCGAATCATCCGTCAGCGCCGTGGCAAACAGCATCGCCCCGTAGGCGAGCTTGCCCCACAGATAACCCCAGATATTGCTGGTCAAAATCGAGTCGGGCTCGAAGAGCAGCATCAGCTTGTGCATTTCGAGGGCGCGCGGCGTCATCGCGCCATCGATCTCGCCCACGACGACAGCACCGCGGTTGCCGTAGAGAATCTCGCCCGGCCCGTGCCAGTCCGCGCCGAAATTGACGAAGCAGCCCATGGTCCGGGCCTCGCCGACGTGCCTGGCAATGGCCAGTTCGTTGAGGCCGTTCTGGGCAGAGAGCACGAAACCGTCCTCGGCCAGATGCGGGGCGAGCGCGTCGAGTGCCGTTTGCGTGGCGCCCGCCTTCACCGCGAGCACGATGCGCTTGTAGGTTCCTGTCAGCTCCGCCGGCGTCACCGCGGGCACGACCTGGCGAAATTCCTCGATCGGCCCGCTGATCGCGAGGCCCGTCGTCCGGCAGGCTTCGACATGTTCGGGGACGACATCGACGAGCAGGACAGGAATGCCCGCGCGCGCCCAATAGGCTCCAAGCGTGCCGCCGATCGCGCCCGCACCCCAGATGACGATCGGCTCAGGCGTGCTCACGCAGCCGCCTCGAGCTGACCGGCGACTTCGACATCGCGATGGGTCGCGACATGGATGAAGCCATCGGGCGTCACCCAGCCACGATACATGCCCGCGGAATTATAGGGCGCGACGATGCTGCCATCGGCACCAATCGCGACCAGGCCAGCCCCGATCCTGTGCTCGGTGAGCTCGGCTATCGCCCGGGCGGTCGCCTCCTCGAGGCTCAGGCCGGCATAGGCCATCAGCGAGGCGATCTCGTGCCCGACGCAGTAGCGGATGAAATATTCGCCCTTGCCCGTACCCGAGACCGCGCAACGCCCGTCGCGCGCATAGGTACCGGCACCGATGATCGGCGAGTCGCCGACACGGCCGGCCGGCTTGTTGGTGTAGCCGCCCGTGGAGGTCGCAGCAGCGAGATGGCCCTGGGCATCCAGCGCGACCGCACCGACCGTGCCGTGCTTCTCGGCCTCGCTTGCTTCGGACATGGTGCCGACAAGCTCGCGGATCTTCATCGAGGACAGATTCTTGCGGCGCCGCTCGGTCGAGAAATACTCGTTTTCGACCATGTCGAGCCCCTCCGACTCGGCGAAGCTGTCCGCGGCCGTGCCGGCCAGGAAAAGCGGATCGCCGCGGCGCATCAGCACCTTGGCGGCGCCGATCGGGTTCCGGATGCGCTTGACGCCGCAAAGGGCGCCGGCGGCCAGCGTCTCGCCATCCATGATGGAGGCGTCGAGCTCATGCTCGCCATCCGCGTTGAACGCGGCCCCGTGGCCGGCATTGAAATGCGGCGAATTCTCCATCACCAGCACCGCGGCCTCGACCGCATCGACGGCCGAGCCGCCCTTGCTGAGAACGGCCCAGCCGGCGCGGAGCGAGGCGGCGAGATCCGCCTTGGCCTCGGTCCACTCCGTTTCGGTCATCTCGGCCTTGGGCAAGGTGCCACAACCGCCATGAATGGCCAGGGCAATAGGTGAGATTGTCATGGGTAATCCTGGTGCGTTTCCCTCTCTCCCGCAGTGGGAGAGGTCGAACCGTGTAGTCGGGAAAGGGGAGAGCAGGCGGCGGGGCACATACCCCACCTACTGGCCTTGCGGCTAGTCTCTCCACGCATGCCCGATACTCGTTCGGCGCGTTTTTATACCGGTTCCTGCATATTTGCAGGAACCGGGCGAGCGAGGCCGAAGCCTCATTTCTTGGCGGGCTTGATGTCCATGGCGAGCGTGTCTTCATCCACGCGCGGCTTGATCACGACCTTGTCCTTCTGCATGGCCCAGGCCGAGCCGACGGCGACGATCGGCAGACGTGGCCGGTCCTGTGCGACGATGGCGTTGGCATCGGAGAGGAACTTGTTGCGCTTGGCCTCATCCATCTCCACCGCCGCATCCTCGATCAGCTTGTCGAGCGCGGCGTTCTTGTAGCCCAGCACGTTGAAGGCGCCGAGCTTCTTGGCCGGATCGTTCGAGTGCACCACCGAGGAAAGCGTGTAGTTTGACTCACCGGTCAGCGTGCCCCAGCCGGACATCGACATCGAGAAATCACCGCGCAGGCGGGCCGGGAAGAAGACCGCGCCCGGCTGGGCATTGGCATTCACGTCGATGCCGATCCGCGCCAGCATCTGGGCGATGGACGTGCCGACCTGACGGTCGCCGGGAAGGCGGTCATTGGTGAACGAGAAGGCGACCTTGAAGCCGTTGGCGTAACCGGCCTCCTCCATCAGCTTCTTGGCCTTGGCGAGGTCAGGCTTCAGCGCCGGCAGCGACTTATTGTAACCCGCGATATCCGGCGTCACGAGCTGGTTCACCGGCGAGCCGAGACCTTCCATCGCAATCTCCGCCAGGGCCGGGCGATCGATGGCGAGATCGATCGCCTCGCGCACCTTGACGTCCTGGAGCGGGTTCTTCGGCAGCGGTGAGCCATCCTTGGCGCTGACCTGCGGGGACTTGTCCCGCATGTCGAGCTCCATGTTGAAGACATAGACCGTGTCGACCGTCGTGACCGCGAGCTTGGAGTCGCGTTTCAGGGTCGGCACGTCGGATGCCGGCGCCCGCACGATGATATCGACCTGCCCGGCCTTGAGCTGGGCGACGCGGGCGGCGTCGTTCGGCAGCTCCTTGCGCAGCACGCGGGCCCAAGGCTCCTTCTCGCCCCAATAGCCGTCGAAGCGCTCCAGCACGAGCTGGTCCTTCGGCGTCCAGGACACGAACTTGTAGGGGCCGGTACCGACCGCTGCCTTGCCGGTATTGAAGGCCTCGTTGGCGTTGTCCTTGGTCAGTCCGGCCGCCGCCTTGTGGGAGACGATGAAGAGGCGGATGAAGTCGTTCGGCAAGTTCGGGGCCGGCCCGTCGGTGACGATATGGACCGTCAGCGGATCGATGATCTTCACCTCCTTGACGCGGCGCACATAGATCGTGGTCGGGTTCGGCCCGGCGACCACGGGGATGCGCTCGATCGAGAATTTCACATCCTCGGCGGTGAAGTCGGAACCGTCATGGAACTTGACGCCCGGGCGCAGCTTGAACTCCCAGACCGAAGGCTCGATCGCCTTCCAGCTCGTCGCAAGCCGCGGCTCGATCTGCAGCTTGTCGCCCGACCAGGTCAGCGTGTCGAAGACATGCTTCAGCGCTTCGGCATGGGTGCCGGTCGCGGTGAAGTGCGGATCGATCGATTCCGGGCCGGCGCGAACGCCGATTGTAAGCGTCTGCGCTAGGGCGACCCCGGAGACGGAGGCGCTGAGTGCGGCCGCGAGTCCGAAGATGCGGACGGTGGTGGCAAGCTTCATGACGAATTCCCCTGTTTTGTTTCGGTAAAGGCCGACATGTCGGCCCTCCCGCTGGTTTATTATGTGGCCTCGGCGGTGGCAGTCGGCCCACGCAACGAGGCGCCGTGGTGTCACTTGATTAGGCGATCCTGACTCGACTGTTGTTCTCAATTGGCGCGGTACGGCAGTGAAGACCCACCACCATCCCGCAACTCTTTGGAAGAACGCTTCGCCCGACCCGGTCTATGACTGGGGCTCGAGATCCGCCGGCCACACCGGAGAGGCAATGACGAGCTTGTCCATCAATTCGCAAAGCTGGCGCTGCTCGGCCTCGGTCAAGGCCGAGAGCATGGCGCTCTGCTGCTTCACCATCAGCGGCATGGTCTCCTCGAAAATGGCGCGTCCTGCAGGCGTCAGGCGCAGCACGAAGCTGCGCAGGTCGTCCCGGTCCGTCTCGCGCTTGAGCAGGCGCCGGGTCAGCAGCTTCTGGATGGCGCGGCTGAGCGTGTTCTTCGGCAAACCGGACGAGGCCACGATGTTCTTTGCAGCCACACCCTCCTTCAGGCCGACCGCGTAGAGCGCGACGAATTCCGGGCGGACCAGGCCGTAGCGGGTCTCTATCCAGCGATAGACCGGATCGTTGAAGCGGAAGGCGACGAAGTTCAACCGGAACGACAGCCAGCAGGGATTGTCCCAGAGCTTGGTGACGGTGAGCGGGTCGAGATCGCGCAACGCCGCTTCGCGCTCATGGTCGAGACGCGAGAGTGATGTGGGGGCGCGGCGCATGATGAGCTCCCGTTTAGTTCCAAATGGAACTTGACGACGTTCTGACTGGGAGTCAAGGATGGCGCACTGCCAGAGAAAAGCAAGGAACGGGCCGTGCGTGTCGCCGAGATGAATTGGATGCAGATCGAAGCGCAGGCCCAGCGGGATGACCGCTGTGTGCTGCCGCTCGGCTGTGTCGAGCAGCACGCCTATCTGAGCCTCGCCACCGACGCGATCCTGGCAGAGAAAGTGGCAGGCGATGCGGCCGAGCCGCTGAACGTACCCGTCTTCCCGGTGCTGGCCTATGGCATGACGCCAGGCTTCGTCGCCTTCCCCGGCACCGTCTCGCTGCGGATGAGCACCTATGTCGCGCTGATCGAGGATATGCTGGAGGGCTTCTACCGCTCCGGCTTCCGCCGCATCGTGCTGGTCAACGGCCATGGCGGCAATGCACCCGTGATGACCTTCTGCACGGAATGGATGGGCCGCCGCCCCGATGCCAGCGTCAAGCTGCATGATTGGTGGGCAGGGCCGCGCTTCCAGGCGGCGGTGAAGGCGGTCGATCCCGCTGCCTCGCATGCCTCCTGGATGGAGAACTTCCCCTGGACCCGGCTCGACGGCGTCGCCATGCCGGATGCAGTGAAGCCGCCCTTCGATCGCGCGCTCTACCAGGCCTCGAACCCGGCGAAGAAGCGCGAGATCCTGGGCGACGGAAATTTCCACGGGCGCTACCAGCGCTCCGACAACGAGATGCTCAGCCTCTGGCAGGTCGGCGTCGAGGAGACGCGGGCGGTGATCGCGGAGAACTGGCCGTGACCGCAGGCGCCAGGCGCTTCGTCAGATGCTAGGGCACATCCTCGGGCGCATCGTCCAGGCTCTGCTGGTGATGCTCGTCATGTCGGCGCTGGTTTTCGTCGGCGTCTACGCCATCGGCAACCCGATCGACGTGTTGATCGGGCCCGATGTCAGCCAGGAGATGAGACTCGAGACGATTGCCCGCTACGGGCTCGATCGACCGCTCTGGGAACAGTATTTCACCTTCCTTGGTCGTGTGCTCCACGGCGATTTCGGCCGTTCCTTCGTCTTCGGCATGCCGGTGCTGGAACTTATCCTGTCGCGCCTGCCCGCGACGCTGGAGCTGACGCTGGCTGCCGTATTCGGAGCGGCCCTCATCGGCGTGCCGGCCGGCATCTATGCCGGCTACAAGCCCGACAGCCTGCTCGCCAAGATCATCATGGCGATCTCGATCCTCGGCTTCTCCGTACCGACCTTCTGGATCGGCCTGGTTCTGATCATCACCTTCGCAGTCGAGCTGCAATGGCTGCCTGCCGGTGGCCGCGGCGAGACCGCTTCGCTTTTCGGCGTCGAGTGGAGTTTTCTGACGTTGAACGGGCTCAGCCATCTGGTGCTGCCGGCCCTTAACCTCGCCTTCTTCAAGCTCGCCCTGATGACGCGGCTGGCCCGGGCCGGGACGCGCGAGGTGATGCTGACCGATACGGTGAAATTTGCCCGAGCCGCCGGACTTTCGGAATGGACCGTCCTGCGCCGGCATGTGCTGCGCCTGATCGCGATCCCGATCGTCACCGTCTTCGGGCTCGAATTCGCCTCGACGCTGGCCTTCGCGGTCGTCACCGAGACGATCTTTTCCTGGCCCGGTATCGGCAAGCTGATCATCGACTCCATCACCTCGCTCGACCGGCCGGTCATGGTCGCCTATCTGATGCTCGTCGCCTTCGTCTTCATCACCATCAATTTCCTGGTCGATCTGACCTATGTCGCGCTCGATCCGCGCCTGAGAAAGGCGCGCGCGTAATGAAGCAGGCTTCGCCCCTCGCCCGATTCTGGAACGAGTTCCGCGAGAGCAAGGTGGCGCTCGCAGCCCTCGTCGTCGTCGTGCTGATGATCGGCGTGGCGCTCCTTGCGCCCTGGATCGCGCCGCAGGATCCCTATGATCTCGCCAATCTCACCCTGTCAGATGCGCGCCGCCCGCCGGGCTATGTCGGCTCCGGCGGCTTCACCCATCTGCTCGGCACCGATGCGCAGGGCCGCGACCTGTTCTCGGCCATCCTCTATGGCCTGCGCATCTCGCTGCAGATGGGGTTGATCGCCGGTTCGCTCGCCTTCACGGTCGGCGTCACGCTCGGCATCACCGCCGCCTATCTCGGCGGCCGCTGGGAAGCGTTCATCATGCGCATCATCGATCTCCAGCTCGCCTTCCCGGCGATCCTGCTCGCGCTGGTGATTTCGGCCGTGCTCGGCCAGGGCAAATTCCAGCTCATCGCGGCGCTGGCAGCCGCGCAATATGCCTATTTTGCCCGCACGGCCCATGGCGCAGCCGCGGCCGAGCGCGGCAAGGACTATGTCGAGGCCGCCTTCTCGACGCCGCTGCCGGCCCGCCGGGTGGTCTGGCGCCATATCCTGCCGAACTGCCTGCCGCCCCTGATCGTGGTCGCGACGGTGCAGGTGGCGAGCGCCATCGCGCTCGAAGCGACGCTTTCCTTTCTCGGTGTCGGCCTGCCGGTGACAGAGCCCTCGCTCGGCATGCTGATCTCCAACGGCTTCCAGTACATGATGTCGGGCCGCTACTGGATCTCGATCTATCCCGGCGTCGCGCTGATCATCCTGATCGTCGCAATCAACCTCGTCGGCGACCAGATCCGCGACCAGGTCAACCCGAGGCTCAGGCGATGAGTGGCTCGGCCGAGGCAGTGCCGCTGCTCGAGGTCCGTGACCTCGCGACGCATTTCCACACCCGTGCCGGCGTCGTGAAAGCCGTCGACGGCGTCTCCTTCTCACTGAAGCGCGGCGAGGTCATGGGCCTCGTCGGCGAATCCGGCTCCGGCAAGAGCATCACGGGTTTCTCGATCATCGGCCTGATCGACCCGCCAGGAAAAATCGAGAGCGGCTCGATCCGGCTCGAAGGGCGCGAATTGATCGGATTGCCGTCCCGCGACCTGCGCGCAATTCGCGGCAAGATCATCTCGATGGTCTTCCAGGACCCGCTGATGACGCTGAACCCGGTCCTGACGATCGGCGCCCAGATCCTGCTGGCGCTGGAGGCGCATGAGAAGGTTTCGGCAGAAGAAGGGCGCAGGCGCGCCATCGCGGCGCTTGCCCAGGTCCGGATTCCAGAGCCCGAGGCGAAGGTCGATTTCTACCCGCATCAGTTCTCCGGCGGCATGCGCCAGCGCGTCGCCATCGCCATCGCTCTGCTGCACCGGCCAAAGCTGATCATCTGCGACGAACCGACCACGGCGCTCGATGTCTCGATCCAGGCCGAGATCCTGGCCGAAATGAAGGAGCTGGTGGCGGAGCTCGGCACGGCACTGATCTGGATCAGCCATGATCTGGCGACGGTCGCCTCGATCGCCAGCCGCGTCTGCGTGATGCGCTACGGCAGGATCGTCGAGACCGGGCCTGTGCTCGACGTGCTGACCAGGCCGCAGCATCCCTACACCCAGTCGCTGCTCGATTCGCTGCCGTCCCGCGCCAAGCCGGGCACTTTCCTCGCCCGGGGCGGCGGTGTCCCCGATGCATCGCCGCCGGCACGCACCTCCGGTGCCTCACCGTCGCGTGGATCGAAGGCGGACGCCTCCTATTTCGTCATTCAGGACGTCAGCAAGCTGTTCCAGACCCCGCCCGGCATCCTGCGCCTGCTCGGCCAGAAGCTTGGACTGTCGCAACCGGGCCGTGGGGTCCAGGCCGTCGCTTCCGTCAGCCTGACCGTCCCGCGGGGGGAGGCACTCGGCCTCGTCGGCGAATCGGGCTCGGGCAAATCGACGCTCGGGCGTATGGCGGCCGGCATCTATGCGCCGAACTCCGGCACGGTGCGGCTGGAGGGCGAGCCGGTGATGGGCGGCGGCGCGCGGCCGCACAAGAACACCACCCGGATCCAGACCATCTTCCAGGACCCCTTCGCCTCGCTGAATCCGCGTATGAGCATCGGCGACAGTATTGCCGAGGGGCCGATCATACATGGCATCGTCACCAGGGCGGGGGCGGCCGAATATGTCCGGCAATGGCTCGCCGCCGTCGGGCTCGATCCCGCCTTCGCCAGCCGCTATCCGCATCAATTCTCCGGCGGCCAGCGCCAGCGCGTCGCGATCGCGCGTGCGCTCGCCATGCAGCCTGATGTCGTGGTCTGCGACGAGCCGGTCGCCTCGCTCGACGTCTCGATCCAGGCACAGATCATCAACCTGCTGATGCGGTTGCGGACCGAGTTGAACCTGACCCTGATCTTCATCTCGCACGACCTCTCGGTGGTGCGCCATCTCTGCGACCGGGTCGCGATCATGTATCGCGGCAAGATCGTCGAGGAGGGGCCAGCGGGCCAGATCTACGACAATCCGCGCCACGACTACACACGCAGGCTCCTGGCCGCCGTGCCGGTCCTGCCGACCGCCCCGCCAGCCTGAAGGACACCCGCCATGACCGAACCTGCTCTCGAACCCTGGCAATGGCCCGAGGAGGTCTGGCGCGACAAGGTCGAGCGCGTGCGCGCAGGCCGCAACCTGAAGCCCACGAAATGGAAGAACGGCGCGCGCTGCGCCGTCGCCCTCTCCTTCGACGTCGATCATGAGACGAACGAATTGCGCGATGGCGGCAAATCGGTCGGCCGCCTCTCCTGGGGCCAGTATGGCAACCGCGTCGGCATGCCGCGCATCCTCAGCCTGATGGCGAAGGAACAGATCCAGGCGACCTTCTTCGTGCCGGCGGTGACCGCCCTGCTCTATCCCGACGAGCAACGCCGCGTCATAGCGGAAGGCCACGAGATCGGCCTGCATGGCTGGATCCATGAGGTCAACACCGCCGTGCCGCCCGCGGCCGAACGCGAACTGCATCTGCGCTCAGCCGATACGCTGGAGAAGATCACCGGCGTCAGGCCGGTCGGCATGCGCACGCCGTCCTGGGATTTTTCGGAAGTGACCCTGAGCATCGAGCGCGAACTCGGCCTGCTCTACGATTCCTCGCTCTTTGCCGATGACGACCCCTACGAGATCATCGAGAAGGGCGAGCCGACGGGCATGGTCGAGCTTCCGGTCGAATGGATCCGCGACGATGCGGTCTATTTCAACATGAACCGCTTCCAGGCGCTGCGGCCCTACACGGCGCCGGAAGCCGTATTCGACATCTTCCGCCGCGAATTCGACCGCGCCCATGAGGAAGGCGGGCTCTTCCTGCTGACCATGCATCCCCATGTCATCACCTACCGCTCGCGCATCTGGATCCTCGAGGAGCTGATCCGGCATGCCAAGGCGAAGGGCGATTGCTGGTTTGCCAGCCACGCCGAGATCGCGCGCTATGCAAAGGCCGAGGCCGGGCTTTAGCCCGCACAGCTCGGGTCGGGCGGGGAGGAACCCTGCCCGATTTCGGCCGTTTTCGGTTCATGGCGGGTTCAGTGCGCACGCGCGCTGATAGCCCGAGCCACTGAAACGGAAACGGAACTCATGACGCGCACGAAAAACTGGCTTCTGATCGGTACTGTCCTTCCCGGCCTGACCCTGTCGCATGGCGGCTTCGCGGTCGAACCGGCGCAGGCACCGATGAGATTAGCGCAGGCTCCTGCGCCGTCGGACGAAGAGCCCGGACAGCCGCGCCGGCCTCGCCCCCCGGGAGCCCCAGCCGCGCCCGGCGAGGCGCGCCCGCCTGGGGCCGAACGCCCGCGGCCCGCTCCCGGAGCACCCGGGGCGCCGCCTGCGATCCAGCGGCCGGTCGCGCCTCCGGCGCCAAGCGCAGCGCCACCCGCGCAGCCACGCCCACGCGCCGCGCCGCCGCCTGAACCGCGCCGCGAGCCGCAGATGCCGCGCCCCGTGCCGCCGGGCGCCGGCGAACCCGGACGCCCACCAGCCATACGGCCGCAACCCGCGCCCCCGCCCTCCTCCGCGCCTCAGCCAATCCCGGCGGTGCCGCGCCCGGCTCCTCCAGCCCAGCCCAGCCAGCCTCAGGCCGTGCCGCCGCGCGCCCAGCCGCCCGTCCCGGCCCCCGTGCAGCCGCCGGCAGCCCGTCCGATTCCCGCCCCACAGGCGCAGCCGCCGGCAACCGCACCGTTGACGCCCCCAGCAGGGGGACGCGCTCCCGGAGCGGCTCCGCAAACCCAGCCGCCCGCTACCGCCCCGCTGGCGCCACCTCCTGCCGGCCGTGCGCCCGGCACGCCCCCGGCCGGCCAGGCGCCAGCGGCAGCTCCGGGCCAGCCTCCGGCGGCTCGCCCGACGCCAGCACCGGTGCCAGGAACGGCTCCGCAAGCCCAGCCGCCCGCCACCCAGCCACTGGCGCCGCCTCCGGGTGGTCGTGCGCCCGGCGCGCCGCCAGCCGGCCAACCGCCTGTGACCGCTCCCGGCCAGGCGCCAGCGACGGCTCCTACCCAACCCCCGGCGGCTCGCCCGACACCAGCGCCGGTGCCAGGAACTGCCCCGCAAGCTCAGCCGCCCGTGACCCAGCCGCTGGTGCCGCCTCCGGGTGGTCGTGCGCCCGGCGCGCCGCCAGCCGGCCAACCGCCTTCTGCAACACCCGGTCAGGTTCCGGCGCCGCTACCCGCTCAGCCGCCGGCAGCAGCCCCGCTCGCCCCGCCCCCCGGCGGTCGCGCGCCCGGCGCAGTCCCGCCGCCCGTTGCACCGCCGCAGCCGGGCCAGACGCTCGCTCCGCCTCCGGCCGGCCAGCCTCCAGCCGCTGGACCCGGGCAACTGCCCCCGCCTGACCGGCAGGGCCGTCGCGGTGGCATCGGCCTCGGTGGCGCGGCTGCGATCGGCCTTGGCGTCGGCGTGCTCGGCGGCATCATGGCGACGCAGGGCGCGACCCGCCTCGACGATGTCCGCGGGCGCCGCGAGGAGCGCCGCGAGGGCGACGTCACGATCATTCGCGAGCCCGGTCGCACGATCATCCGCGACGACGACCGTGCCATCATCCGCCGCGACGAGACCGAGCGCTTCCGCGACCTCGGCTGGCAGGGACGGACCGAACGGCGCGGAGACGAGAACGTCACCGTGTTCGAACGGCCGGACGGCAGCCGCATCATCACCGTGACCGACGAGGATGGCCGCCTGATCCGCCGGACCCGGCGCATGCGCGATGGCGATGAGATCGTGATGATCGACAACACCCGCCGCGATCGGCCGGATATGCGCTTCTCGGACGAGGTCGTCGTGCTGCCGCCGCCGCCGCTGCCGATCCCGCGCGAGCGCTATATCGTCGACGCCGAGCAGGCCGACCAGCGCCTGATCTATGAGACGATCACCGCCCCGCCGATCGCCGCGATCCCGCGCCGCTACACGCTCGACGAGGTCCGCTACTCGCCGGACCTGCGCGCCCGCATGCGCAGCGTCGATATCGACACGGTAACCTTCGAGACCGGGTCCTGGGAGGTCACCCCCAACCAGGCGCAGCGGCTCTCGGTGATTGCCGCCTCGATCAGCCAGGCACTGCAGCGCGCGCCGAATGAGGTTTTCCTGGTCGAGGGCCATACCGACGCCGTCGGCTCGGATGTCGACAACCTCTCGCTCTCGGATCGCCGGGCCCAATCGGTCGCCGAGATCCTGACGCGCGATTTCCAGGTGCCGCCGGAGAACCTGACGACGCAGGGCTATGGCGAGCAGTATCTCAAGGTGCAGACGCAGGAGGCCGCCCGCGAGAACCGCCGCGTCACGCTCCGACGCATCACCCCGCTGCTGGCCGGGCAGAATCAGCCGCAGTGAACCAATAGAACCGGCGCGGCGGGCGACCGTCGCGCCGGTCTCCCCGGATCAGGGGATTCAGGAATCAGCAAGCTCTCCGGCTTAAGACCTGTCGTAAGGAGAGTTGAGATGAGTGAGACAACCGTCGCGATCGCGCAGGGCTTTGCCGCAAGCCAGGCAGCCTCGACCCGCCAGACCTTGCAGACAGCGATGGTGAAGCAGCAGGCGACGTCCGACCAAGCGCTCGTGGATATGCTGCAGCAGAGTGCCGAGTCCCAGAAGGCTACTCTTGCCGCTGGCCAGGGCCAGAACGTCGACATTCTCGCCTGAGCCCGGCATTCCGGCGCCGCATGGCAGGGCCGCATCCCGCCCCTTGCCGGTTGCGTTCAAGAGCCGCCGGCCCTAACCTCCGCTTCGTTCCGAGGGGTGCTCGCAAGAGCTGAGATGGCGTCCAAAGCCGAACCCGTCGAACCTGATCCGGGTCATACCGGCGGAGGGACTGGAACGCGGCGTGCGCCACACGTGTACCCGCAGACAGCGACTGGACCGCTTCTAAACCCGGATCTCCTGAACCTTGGACCAAGGAGGAGATCCCATGAACGCCCACACCAAGCCCCAGAAGAATACCGTCAAGGCTGCCCCTCAAAGCGTGACGACCGGACCGATCATCGGCTCGCGCAAGATCTATGTCGCGCCGCCGGACCATCCCGAGATGCGGGTGCCCTTCCGCGAAGTTCAGCTCACCACCGATTCCGAGCCGCCGGTCCGGATCTACGACCCGTCCGGTCCGTTCACCGAGAGCGATGTCACGATCGACCTGAATG
Organism: Allobosea sp. 05T439; assembly: GCF_056396005.1. Lineage (NCBI taxonomy): Bacteria > Pseudomonadati > Pseudomonadota > Alphaproteobacteria > Hyphomicrobiales > Alloboseaceae > Allobosea > Allobosea sp. 05T439. Next base: position 99,040 of record NZ_JBFTKP010000008.1, read on the forward strand.
CCGGCCTGCCGCAGCCGCGCCGCGCCTGGCTCGATGCCTCCGGCTTCACGACCGTGCCCGGCCGCGCCGTCACTGCCGCCGATAACGGCCATATCTCGCCTGAACAGCTCGTTCCCGCCTGCCCGGCCCCACGCCCGATCCTCGAGGCGAAGCCCGGCCAGATGGCGACCCAGTACGAGTTCGCCAAGGCCGGCATCATCACGCCCGAGATGATCTATGTCGCGCATCGCGAGAATCTCGGCCGCGCCGCGATGCTCGAAGGCGCACGCGAGCGCCATGCCGATGGCGAGAGCTTTGGCGCCTCGGTTCCGGAATTCGTCACCCCTGAATTCGTGCGCGAGGAAATCGCCCGCGGCCGCGCCATCATCCCGGCCAATATCAACCACCCCGAACTGGAGCCGATGGCGATCGGCCGCAATTTCCTGGTCAAGATCAACGCCAATATCGGCAATTCGGCCGTGACGTCCGGCGCTGCCGAGGAGGTCGAGAAGCTGGTCTGGGCGATCCGCTGGGGCGCCGACACGGTGATGGACCTGTCGACCGGCCGCAACATCCACAACATCCGCTCCTGGATCCTGCGCAACTCGCCGGTTCCGATCGGCACGGTGCCGATCTACCAGGCGCTTGAGAAGGTCGGCGGCGACCCGATCAAGCTCGACTGGGAGGTCTTCAAGGACACGCTGATCGAGCAGGCCGAGCAGGGCGTCGACTATTTCACCATCCATGCCGGCGTGCGCCTGCCCTATGTCCCGCTCACTGCGAGCCGCGTCACGGGCATCGTCTCGCGCGGCGGCTCGATCATGGCGCGCTGGTGCCTCGCGCACCACAAGGAGAGCTTCCTCTACGAGCGCTTCGACGAGATTTGCGAGATCATGCGCAAATATGACGTCTCCTTCTCGCTCGGCGACGGCCTGCGTCCGGGCTCGATCGCCGACGCCAATGACCGCGCCCAGTTTGCCGAGCTGGAGACGCTGGGCGAGCTCACCAAGGTCGCCTGGGACAAGGGCTGCCAGGTGATGATCGAGGGCCCGGGCCACGTGCCGATGCACAAGATCAAGGAGAACATGGACAAGCAGCTGCGCGAATGCGGCGAGGCGCCGTTCTACACGCTGGGACCGCTGACCACCGACATCGCGCCGGGTTACGACCACATCACCTCGGGCATCGGCGCGGCGATGATCGGCTGGTTCGGCTGCGCCATGCTCTGCTATGTCACGCCCAAGGAGCATCTCGGCCTTCCCAACCGCGACGACGTCAAGACCGGCGTCATCACCTATCGGATCGCGGCCCATGCCGCCGATCTCGCCAAGGGCCATCCAGCGGCCAAGATCCGCGACGACGCGGTCTCGCGCGCCCGCTTCGACTTCCGCTGGGAGGACCAGTTCAACCTGGCGCTCGACCCCGATACGGCACGTTCCTTCCATGACGAGACCCTGCCGAAGGATGCCCACAAGGTCGCGCATTTCTGTTCGATGTGCGGGCCGAAATTCTGCTCGATGAAGATCACGCAGGATCTGCGCGCCGAAGTGCTGGCGATGGGCGAGAACGAACGCGCGGCGCTCGAGGGCATGGCGGAGAAATCGCAGGAATTCCTCGCCAAGGGCGGCAATCTCTACTTGCCGGCGGCGGAATGAGCGCGACGATGACCGCGGCCCGCCTCGACGCGACGGTCGTTGCAGGCGTGCTGGCGCGGGTGGCAGCGAGCCGCCCGCGGGTGCAATGCCTCACCAATACGGTGGCGCAGAACATTACGGCGAACATGCTGCTCGCCTTCGGCGCGATCCCGTCCATGGCGATCCATGTCGACGAGATCGCGGCAATGGCCGAGGGCGCCGGCGCGATCCTGATCAACATCGGCACGATCAATGCCGAGAGCGAACTCGCCATCCCGAAGCTGCTGGAGGTCGCGCGCGACCGACAGAAACCGCTGGTCTTCGATCCGGTCTTCGTCGAACTCTCGCCGCTGCGCCAGCGCGTGGCGCGCGAGGTCTTGCGCCTGCCGAACATCGTCGTGCGCGGCAACGCGACCGAGATGGCCGCGCTTGCTGCCGATCTCAAGACGGCGCGCGAGCGCAACCTCACGCTCGTCACCACCGGCAAGGTCGACCGGATCATGCGCGCAGGCGGCATGCTGTCCGTCTCCCATGGCCATCCGCTGATGACGAGGGTCACCGGGGTCGGCTGCGCAGCGGGCGCCCTGATCGCGGCATGCTGCGCGGTCGAGGGCGATCCGGCAGTCGCGGCCGCCGCCGCGCTGACCGCCTATGGCGTCGCCGGCGAGATTGCGGCAGAGACATCGCAAGGGCCCGGCAGCTTCGCCGTGCACCTGATCGACGCGCTGGCAGGGATGGACGAGGCCACGCTGCGCGAACGGATGGGAGAGCACGGGTGAGCGTTGATATCCGCCTTTACGGCATTGTCGATCCGCAGATCGCGGCCGGGCGCTCGCTGGCCGACCTGGCGCGTGCCGCGGTCGATGGCGGCGCCACCCTGATCCAGCTGCGCGCCAAGACCGAGACGACGCGCGAGATGGTGCGCGAGGCCCGGGCCATCCGCTCGGCCCTGCACGGCACAAGGGTGCCGCTGCTGATCAACGATCGCGTCGATGTCGCGCTCGCTTCCGGTGCCGACGGCGTCCATCTCGGCGCCGACGACATGAAGCCGAACGATGCCCGCCGCCTGCTCGGGCCCCGCGCCATCATCGGCGCGACGCTGAAGCATGAGGATGAACTCTCCGCATTGGCCTCGGCGAAGATCGACTATGCCTGCATCGGCGGTGTCTTCCAGACCTCGCACAAGGACAATGCCGGCTCCTCGCTCGGTCTCGACGGCTTCACGGCCCTGCGGCGCAAGGCTGCTGCCGCATTGGGGCCGCTCCCGGTCGGAGCCATCGCCGGCATCACGGCAATGAATGCGGCCTCGGTCATCGAGGCAGGGGCTGACGGCATTGCCGTGATCGGCGCGCTGTTCGTGCAGGACGATGTCGAGGCCGCCGCGCGCGCACTGCGCGCGGTGCTCGAGCGGCTGCTGCCGACGCCGCCAGAAGCTCCCGCATCCACCTGAACCGTCACGCGGCAATGCCGGGCGCGCAGCCCCGCCACGAGCGCCCGGCCCCTTGCTTCGCGCCCGTCGCTCGCCCATGAACGGCACGACATCGAGGGAGCGCTGCGTCATGACGAATTATGTGATCGAACCGCCCGCCATCAACGCGGTTCCGGTAGCGGGTGGCGGGCTCTTCCCCGTGCGCCGCATCTTCTGCGTCGGACGCAACTATGCCGAACATACCCGCGAAATGGGGGGCGATCCCGACCGCGAGGAGCCGTTCTTCTTCACCAAGCCCGCGGACGCAGTGGTGATCAACGGCACCGACATGCCCTATCCCAGCAAGACCAAGGACCTGCACCACGAGATGGAGCTGGTCGTCGCGATTGGCACCGGCGGGCGCGACATCCCGGTCTCCGAGGCGCTCTCGCATGTCTATGGCTATGCGGCCGGGCTCGATATGACCCGCCGCGACCTGCAGGGCGAAGCCAAGAAGACCGGCCGCCCCTGGGACATGGGCAAGGGCTTCGACCAGTCGGCCCCGATCGGGGAGATCGTGCCCGCGAGCCATAGCGGCCATCCCGCGGCCGGCAAGATCGAGCTCACGGTCAATGGCCGCGTGCGCCAGACCTCCGATCTCGCCAAGCTGATCTGGAGCGTGCCGGAGACGATCGCCTATCTTTCCGGCCTCGTCGCGCTGGCTCCCGGCGACCTGATCTTCACCGGCACGCCGGAAGGTGTCGCCGCCGTCGTCGAGGGCGACGTGCTGGAAGGCGCCATCGACGGCGTCGGCACCGTCCGCACCCGGATCGCCTGAAGAGACTTCGAGGAACCTGACCATGCAGCTGACCCCTGACGCCCGCGGCGTCTATCCCATTGCGCCGACCCCCTTCACGCCCGATGGCGCCATCGACTGGCCGAGCACCGACCGGCTCTTCGATTTCTACGCCGGCATCGGTTCTGACGGTATCACCGTGCTCGGCATCATGGGCGAGGCGCCGAAGCTCGAACCGGAAGAGTCCGTCGGGCTCGTCAAGCGCGCCGTCGCGAAGATGGGTGGCAAGCCGATCATCGTCGGCGTTTCGGCGCCGGGCTTTGCGGCTATGCGCTCGCTGGCGCGGCAGGTGATGGATCTCGGCGCCGGCGGCGTAATGATCGCCCCGCCGCCGAGCCTGCGCACCGACGACCAGATCGTCGGCTATTACGCCCAGGCCGTCGAGGCGATCGGCAGCGACATTCCCTTCGTCATCCAGGACTACCCGCTGACGCTCTCGGTGGTGATGACGCCGGCCGTGATCCGCCGCATCGTCCAGGACAACCCGTCCTGCGTAATGCTGAAGCACGAGGACTGGCCGGGACTCGAGAAGATCTCGACGCTGCGCAAGTTCCAGGCGGAAGGCAGCCTGCGCAAGATCGCGATCCTCACAGGCAATGGCGGGCTCTTCCTCGATTTCGAGATGGAGCGTGGGGCTGACGGCGCCAATACCGGCTATGCCTTCCCGGAATTGCTGATCGACGTCGTCCGCCTTTCCAGCGAAGGCAAGCGCGACGCGGCTCATGACATCTTCGACGCGCACCTCCCCCTGCTGCGCTACGAGCAGCAGCAGGGTGTCGGCCTTGCCGTCCGCAAATATACGATGATGAAGCGCGGCATCCTGGCCAGCGACGCCCAGCGCAAGCCGGGCGCCGGTCTGACGGCCGCGGCCAAGGCGGAAGTGGACTATCTGCTGACGCGGCTGGCAAAGCACGACCCGCGCGCCAGGTTCTGAAGGCCGGAATCGCGATGGCCCCCTCTCAACGAGAGGGGGCCATCGCCTTGTCTTCAAGCGCTCAGTGCGTGTGCTCGGCGGCTGCGCCCTTGGCGCCGATCCCCTCGACCTTGAACTCGACCTCCACCACACCAGCCTTCTCGAAGGTCAGCGTGCCCTTGACGCGCTCATCCTGCTTCAACGGCTGCTTCAGCTCCTGGAACATGATGTGGAAACCGCCGGGCTTCAGCTCGACCTTGGCGCCGGCCGGGATTTCGATACCTTTTTCAAGCTCGCGCATGGTCATCACGCCATTGGTGACCGCCATTTCATGGATCTCGCCGCGACCGGCGAAGGGCGCAGAGACCGCAATCAGCCGGTCGGGCGTCGAACCGGTATTCTCGATCGAAAGGTAGCCGCCGCCGACCTTGGCGCCGGCCGGCGTGGCGCGCGACCAGGGATGGCCGATCTTCAGCGGGCCAGCCTTGTAGTCATGGGCGAAGGCGGCGGCGCTCGCGAGTGTGAGCGCGATCGCGGCGAGGTAGTGAACGGGCTTGTTCATCAGCATGGTCCTGAAAGAGGTCGCGGCCATTCGCGAATGGCCGGAAATCCCGGCTTGCGGCGGCCTGTCCGGCTGGCCGCGAGACGAGAGGGAGAGACGAAATCGTGTTCAGGATGCGATCGGCGGCGCTCGCGATTGCGGCAGCCCGAGGACCGCGCCATGGATGGCATCCGTCCGAATGGGAACGGAGCGCTCCAGCGGGGCCGCAAGGCGCGCGCCCACCGGCTGAGGCGGTACAGGAGGGATCGCAAGGGCAGGATTGATCGGGCAGCCAATGCAATGCTGGACGCCATTCGCCGGCTCCGGAACCTCGGACGTGTCCGAGACGGACTGCCCGGAACACAGAACCGCACCTGCGAGCGCTGGATGAGCCGCAAAGGCTGACGCCGGCGCCAGGCCTGCCGCCAGAACGGCCAGCGCATAGACGGCCGCAAGCCAGGCTCCGAGGACGGAGCGGCGCAACGTCTCAAGCGGGGGACCAAGGGCCGACATGGCGCGACTTGGCCTCGTCACCTGCTCTCCGTCAAGCCGCGCTCTGTCGCAGGGGGAGGTCCGCGGGATGGTCGAGGAGAGATTTCTGCCCCCTCGGCAACGGCGCGCGAAAGATTCATTCCCTTTCATTCGTTTCTTTAAAAGAACGATCGGGTTGACAAAGAGGACACTTTCACCCAAATTGGCACTGTCGCTGGACATGGTTCGGCGGCCGCGGAGATTTGAGCGAGCAGCTTGCGCCGCGTCACCAAACGCTAAAGCGCCACGACCGGGTCGTGGGCTCCAGTGACGAGGAGATGAACATGACCGTTTCGACCTTGCGCCGGTCCGCTGCCACGATGCTGATGGCTGCCTGCTGTTGTCGATGCTGATCCTGCATTGAAAGACCGCCCGGGCTGACGCCGGGGCCTCTCCCAATCCGATCCGCCCAATCGAACGCCGCCCATGCGGCGGAGGTAAGCCATGACCCAGTCGCAGACCCAGCAAGCATTCATCATCGAAATCGGCGAGACCCAGGCCGGTCTCGTCAATCGCCGCAACGACGAACGCTTCTTCACCTTCATTTCCGCCTCGTCCGCCTTTCGCGCACTCGAGGGCCTCCGTTTCGCAACGCCAAGCGCTGCCRAGATCGCGGCCCGGCAACTCGCCGCCTCCCAGCGCCGTCCCGCGCTGCGGCTGGCGTCATAGCGGGGGCAGGCCGATGCCGCTGATCACGACCCTGAGCGCATTGCTGCGGGACTGGCTCGACCGGGCCCTTTCCACCGCGCTCGCACCATCTTCGACCCAGGAGCGAGTGGACGAAGACGAGAACACACGCCGCTCCATCCACGACGTGACGCTGGAACAGCTCGGCATCTCGCACTGGTCCTGCCACACGCTCCTCTGAGGTTATGATGAACGCTCTCGTGAAGCCCGACGCCTTCAGCGTCGGTGCCAATCCCGTTTTCAGTCCCGAGCCGGCGATCCGGTTCGAGAATGTCGGCAAAATCTTCTCCGGCCGCTCCGGGCAAGGCGCCGTGACTGCGCTCTCGGGTATCGATCTCACCGTGCCGCGCGGCGCAATTCTCGGGGTGATCGGCCGCTCCGGCGCCGGCAAGTCCACGCTGATCCGGCTGGTCAACGGTCTGGAGCGGGCGAGTTCCGGCCGCATCCTGATCGAGGACGAGGATGTCACAGGGCTGACCGAAGCCGGTTGGCGGGCGCGGCGCCGGACGATCGGCATGATCTTCCAGCACTTCAACCTGCTCTCGTCGCGCACCGTCTTCGACAATGTCGCGCTGCCGCTTGAAATTGCAGGCGCGCCCAGGGCCGAGATCGAACGCCAGGTCACGCGGCTGCTCGATCTCGTCGGCCTGTCCGACAAGCGCGAACGCTATCCGGCCGAACTCTCCGGCGGCCAGAAGCAGCGCGTCGGTATCGCCCGCGCGCTTTCGACCGAGCCGAAGGTGCTGCTCTGCGACGAGGCGACCTCGGCGCTGGACCCCGAGACCACACAGTCGATCCTCGGCCTGCTGAAGCGGGTCAACCGCGAGCTCGGCATCACCATCCTGCTGATCACCCACGAAATTCCGGTGATCAAGGAGATCTGCGACCGCGTTGCAGTGATCGAGGGCGGGCGGATCGTCGAGGAAGGCGAGACCTTTACCGTCTTCACCCAGCCCAAGCACCCGACCACCGCGCGCTTCGTCGAGACGGTGACCGGTGTCGAACTTCCCGCCCATCTCGCCGGCCGGGTCAGGCCGGAGGCACGTCCAGGCGACAGCGCCCTGCTGCGCATCACCTTCATCGGCGAGAATGCGACGGCCCCGGTGATCAGCCGGCTGAGCTCGATCGTCGGCGTCGATGTCAACATCCTCGCCGGACGGATCGATGCCATTGCGGGCCAGCCCTTTGGCAGCCTGCTCGTCTCGGTCACGGCCCATGAGCCGGAACTCGCTGCCGTGCTCGGCGCCCTGAAGAGCCTCGAACTCAAGGCGGAGGTTATCGGCCATGTCTCCTGAACTCATCCGCCTCATCGCCCAGGCGACCGCCGACACGCTGCTCATGGTTGCGGTCGCAGCCGGGATCGGTACGCTGATCGGCCTGCCCCTCGGCGTCTTCCTGGCGACCAGCAAACGTGGTGAGCTCTTCGCCGCGCCCGCCGTCAACGCCGTGCTCGGCGTGCTCGTCAACGCCACGCGCTCGACGCCCTTCATCATCCTCGTTGTCGCGATCATCCCTTTCACCCGGCTGCTCGCCGGCACCTCGATCGGCACCAATGCTGCCATGGTCCCGCTCACCGTCGCAGCCGCCCCCTTCATCGCGCGACTGATCGAAGGCGCCATCCGCGAAGTCGATCAGGGCCTGGTCGAGGCCGCGCGCGCCATGGGGGCGAGCCCGCTGCAGATCGTGCGCAAGGTCCTGGTGCCCGAAGCACTGCCGGCGATCACACTCGGACTGACGCTGGCCATCGTCAGCCTGATCGGCTTCTCGGCCATGGTCGGCGCCGTCGGTGGCGGCGGCCTCGGCGATCTCGGCATCCGCTACGGCTACCAGCGCTTCATGCCGGACGTGATGGCCGTCGTCGTCGCCGTGCTGATCGTCCTCGTCCAGACCGTGCAGAGCATCGGCGACCGGCTTGCCCGGCGCCTCAACAAGCGCCTGCGCCACGTCTGAGCCAATCCGTCCTCAACCGTTCAAACAGCCGCAAGGAAACATCATGTCGATCAATCTGACCCGCCGCGCCGCGCTTGCCGCCTCCGGCCTCGCCCTTCTCCTCTCGGTGCCGGCCCTGGCCCAGCAGAACCAGACGCTGCGCATCGGCGTCTCGCCCGGCCCGCATGCCGAGATCCTCGAGAAGGTGAAGCCGATCGCCGCCAAGAAGGGCCTCGACATCAAGATCGTCGAGTTCTCCGACTATGTCGTACCGAACCAGGCTCTGGATGCAGGCGAGCTGGAGGCCAACTCCTTCCAGCACCAGCCCTATCTCGACAACCAGGTGAAGGACCGCGGCTACAAGCTGGTCAGCGTCGGCCTGACCGTGAACTTCCCGCTCGGGATCTATTCGTCGAAGTACAAGAGCTGGGCCGAGATTCCCGATGGTGCGACCGTCGCCATCCAGAACGACCCGACCAATGGCGGCCGCTCGCTGCTGCTGCTGCAGGACAAGGGCGTGATCAAGCTGAAGGACGGCGTCGGCGTGAAGCCGAGCGTCGCCGACATCACCGCCAATCCGAAGAAGCTGAAGATCATCGAAATCGATGCGGCGCAGGCGCCGCGCTCGCTCGCCGATGTCGGGGCCGCCTCGATCAACACGAACTACGCCGTCGACGCCAAGATCGAGCCGACCTCGGCCATCCTGCGCGAAGACCCGAAGGGCCCCTATGTCAACGTCATCGCCGTGCGCGAGGCTGACAAGGACAAGCCCTGGGTCAAGACCCTGGTCGAAGCCTATCACTCACCCGAGATCAAGGCCTTCGTCACCGAGCGCTTCAAGGGCAACGTGCTCGCTGGCTGGTGATCTCAATCGTTCCTCCCACCTGGTCACGCGATACGGCCAGGCACCTGCCCCGGATGCGCAAGCATCCGGGGTTTTTCTTTGCAGGCAAGATGGGCCGGGCCTGCGGCGGCGCAGGCGGCTATGATGGCAGCAGGATTGTCGCGATCAGAGGAGGAGATCATGCGTTGCCTGCCGCTCGCCGCCTGCGCCCTCGCCTCACTGCCGGCCGCCGCCCAAACCGAACGGCTGGCGCGCCCTGAACTCGTGCTCAAGACAGTGGTTCCGGGAATGCCGACCGGTCCCCAGCAGGAAATCAGGGTGATGACCGCCATGATCAAGCCGGGAGACAGGACACCGTTCCATACGCACCGTTTCCCGGTGACGGTCCATGTCATCGAAGGCGCCTTCACCCTGGAAATGCAGGGGCGCACGGCCGTGACAGTGAAGGCCGGCGAATCGCTGGTCGAACCGCCGAACGTCAAGATGACCGGCTACAACCGCGGCAACGAGATGCTGAAAGTGGTGATCTTCTATGTCAGCGAGCCGGACACGCCGTTCCTGGATCCGGTTCGCTAGAAACCCGGCAACGTCAAATCGTCAGACCGGACCTTCCGGTCCGACGATCCAGCCATCTGTGTTTGCGTCGTCTTTCCCGAAAACCGCAATCCGCTTTTCGGGGCGGTGCCTGAGGCCCGCTGCCGGGCGATTGCGCGTGCCTTACCGCGAGATCTTGCCGAAGGCGAAGAACTGGGTCTCGCCGGAGGAATCGTCGACACCGTCATTGTCGGTGACAACGAAGAGATTGCMAGCCTTGTCGACAGCCATGCCCTCAACCTTGTCGAGCCCATAGCCGCCAGCCTTCATCAGATCCGGCGTGAGATCGCGCAGCGGCTTCTTCTCGACGGTCGGGATGGCGGCGGCGCCGATTGCGGCCGGCGTCAGACMCTTGACCGAGAAGGTGGCCAGCGTCTTCACCGCCTTGGCGCCGAAGAGATTGTCGCGCTCGATCACGGCAAAGGTCTCGTTGCCGAGATAGGTCAACTCGGAGAGGCCCATCCAGGCACCGGCGGCCGGAGCCGTCAGCGGGTAATGCAGCACGCCCCACTGCTTGCTGGCCGGCTTGTAGGACAGGATCTTGGTCTTGCCCTTGGGATCGTCCTTCCATTCGCGCTGCACGGCAAGCCAGACGGTCTCGTCCGCGCCCTCGCCGGTCACCGTCACGCCCTCGAAGCCGAAGCGCACGGCATGCTTGTCGAGCTCTTCGGGAAGGTGGATCTCCTCCTCGATCTCACCCTTTGCGGTCGCCCGCAGCAGGATATTGCGAGTCGGCTTGTCCTTGATCTCGGGATTGCCCTCCGAAGCCAGCCAGAAGCCGCCATTGGCGCGGGTCGCGATCCCTTCCAGGTCATAGGAGGCGGGCTTGCCACCCTTGGTCACCGTCAGGCCGGCGACGATCCTGGCCGGCTTCTGCGTGGCGTCGATCTCGAGGATGCGGGACGGCGTATAGGCGCTGTCGGTCACGGCAAAGAGGCGGCCAGCTGTGCTGCCATGGGCGGCAAGTCCGGACAGCGCGCCCCAGCCGATCGGCAGACCCTCATGATCCTGCGAGACGATCGTCGGATAGGCGGCGGGGCCTTCGTTGCGCTCATAGATGGTCACTGCGGAACGGGCGCCACCCTTCTCGCCGACATCGGTCTCGGAGGCCGACACAAGGAGATTGCGCTGCGGGATGGCAAGCAGGCCTTCCGGACCGATGCCACCCGGCAGGGCCTGGAGGTAACGCGGTGCTTTCCCGGCGCCCTCGTCCTTGAAGACCAATACGAGCGAGGCGCGCTCCAGGCCGACGAAGATCAGCTTGTCATTGCCGTAGGTGCCGACCTCGATCCCTTCCGGTTCGCTGCCCTTGGCGGCCGAGCGCTTTTCCGGATAATGGCCGTGACGCATGGCGATATGGTCGACCATCGCAGCCGAATCGAACTCGATCGTGCCGTCCTTGCGGAAGATGGTGAAGCCGCGCGAGCCACCCTTCCAATCGCCTTCATTGGCGGTGACGAAGCGCTCGGTGTCGATCCAGCGCACCGCGTCCGGCTCGCGGGCGACGCCCTTGAGTTCCTCGACCGGCTTGATTTCGCCGTCGCGGGTCTTGTCGATGTTCTTCAGATCGACGGTGCCGGCGGAGAAATGGGTGACGATCTTGCCGGTCTTGGTATCGATGATGGCGAGGTGGTTGTTCTCCTGCAACGTCACCACGGCGAGGCCGTCCTGGTTGACGTCAACGAATTCCGGTTCGGGGTCGGTCGGCTCGATGGCGGCGATGCCCGTCAGGTCGATCACCTGGCGCGAGGCGCAATCGGCGCCGCCATCCTTGATGCCGACCAGGGTCAGGTTGCCGGCGGGCAGCTGCGGCAGCGCACCTTTGTTCAGCTTCTCGTCGCGCTCGTTCTCGATGACGATGGCGATCTTGCCCTTGTCCTTGGTCAGCGTAATCGAATCCGGCTGGCCGCCGAGCTCGCATTTGGCAACGACCTGCCGCGCCTTGAGATCGACCGTGGCAAGGTGCCCGGCGGGCTCCTTGAAATTGTCGCCGGAGGTGACGACCACGACGAAGGCCTTGTCGCCAAGGATCACGACCGAGGTCGGTTCGCCCTCGAGCGGAATGAAACCTGCCGGCTTCGGAGCGGAGGCCGTCGTGATGTCGATCAGGCCGAGGGCCTTCTGCTCGGCATCGGTATAGGCCAGGAGCGTTCCCGCTTCGTTGGCCGCGATGATCTCCGACACCGTCTTTTTGGACGCGTCGCGATCGGGCGGCAGGTTGAGCGGCACGGAGAAGGTCGCGACACGGTTGAACATCGGCTCGGCCAGAGCCGTGCCGCCAAGCAGGACCGAGGCGAGAGCCGCGAGAACGAGTGAGGTGCGCATGGGGCGGTCCTGTTCCGTTGGGGCAAGAAACTGTGCAGGCCGCATCAGCTATTGAGTGCGGACGACAGTTTCGTGACGCTTTCCCCGATCGGAGCCCGCGCTCCCCCATTGGGCCGCGAACAAGACGCCCACGCCACAAGATGGCTTTGCGAAAACAGCTCGACGCCCTCCGGCGGCGGCCGGAAGGCGTCGAGTTGGAGATGCCTGCTGCTTACGTTCAGGCGGCGACGGCGACGGCGGTCGAGCGCTTGAAGCCGATGATCTCGAGTTCTGTGACGATCGCGACCGCTGCAGCCTGTGCCAGCACGAAGGCGATGCCGAGCCCGGTCGGCACAAACCATCCGGCAACCAGGATCAGGATGCTGTCGGCGATCCAGAGGAGGTTGATGCCAATCACCGCGTAGACGGCGAGCCGCGGCAGGGTCTCGCGACTGGAGAGGAGGGCCAGCAGCGCGGCGCAGGGGAGCAGCACCAGGCCGGCGCCGCGGAGGAAAGCCTCGGGGAAGCCGAGCAATCCGGTGAGCGGCGCAGCAGCGAAGGCGAGCAGCAGACCGGTGGCGGCGCAGGCAGCGGCATCGAGAGCAAGGGCATTGCGGAGGAAGCGCGAGGACTGGATCGAGGACATGGCGTGGTCTCCTGGGTGTGAGTCCGTTCCGGCGGCCGGCCCGGGCTGTTGATGTTGGAGCCATGCTGACGCTGTCGTGTCGGCCCGTCGATTAAGCGAGAGGTAATTGGAACGAACCGACAGCCCGGATAGGTTTCTCGCCATGAACAAGCATCATCAACCCACCGTCGGTCACCTCATCCGCGACTGGCGCCAGCTGCGCCGGCTGAGCCAACTCGACCTCGCGCTGGAAGCGGAGATCTCCCAGAAGCATCTCAGCTTCATCGAGAGCGGCCGCTCGGCGCCGAGTCGCGACATGGTTCTGCACCTGGCGGAGTATCTCGCCGTGCCGCTGCGCGAGCGTAACGCCCTGCTGCTGGCCGCGGGCTATGCCCCGGTCTATCTCGAACGGTCGCTGGAGGATCCGAGCTTGCAGGCAGCCAAGTCGGCGATCGATCTCGTGCTGAAGGGGCACGAGCCCTATCCGGCCGTCGCGGTCGACCGGCATTGGACGTTGCTTGCCGCGAATGCCGCGGTGACGCCTCTCCTCGGCCTTGTCGCGGATGCCGAGCTGCTGCGCCCACCCGTCAACGTGCTGAGGCTCAGCCTGCATCCGAGCGGGCTCGCACCCTTCATCGTCAATCTCGCGGAATGGCGAAGCCATCTGATCGCAAGGCTGAGGCAGCAGATCAGGGCGACGGCCGATCCGATCCTGGCCGATCTCCTCGTCGAGCTGCTGACCTATCCGGCGCCACTTCAGCCCGCTCGCAAGGGCCACGCGCCGGAACCCGAGGCGGAAGCTGCGATCGTCGTGCCGATGCAGCTGAAGGTCGGCGAGCAGGTGCTCTCCCTGATTTCGACGACAACCGTCTTCGGCACGCCGGTCGACATCACGCTGTCGGAACTGGCGCTGGAAACCTTCTTTCCGGCCGATGCGGCGACCGCCGAGGCGCTGCGGTTGATGGCAATCGCATCCGCGGACCGGTCCGGAGCAGCTTGAACTTTTCCGGGAACCTTTGCCCGTTCCAGCCGTTTCCTCAGCACAAGTCGCTGATACGACATGCGTTTTTTAACAGAGGAACAGGACCCATGGGCAGCACCGCGGACAAGATCAAGGGCATGGCCAACGAGGCCGCCGGCAACGTCAAGCAGGGCGTCGGCAAGGCGATGAACAAGCCGGGGCTTCAGGCCGAAGGGATTGCGCAGGAGCGCAAGGGCGAGGCCCAGCAGGCCGTTGGCAAAGCCAAGGATGCGGTCAAGAAAGTGATCGACAAGGCCTGATCTGCATCAGGCCGGCGATCTGAAAGGCGGGTGCCCCGGACGGGTCGCCCGCCTTTTCAATTGCGGGGCCCGCGCTCAGGCCGCGCCGCCGCTCATGCCGCCCAGGAACTCCTTGACGCGACCGAAGAAGCCGGCGGTTTCCGGGTGGGTTGCGCCTGAGCATTCGCGCTCGAATTCGAGCAGCAATTCGCGCTGACGCGCCGTCAGCTTCTGCGGCGTCTCGACCACGACCTCGATATAGAGATCCCCGACCTCGCGCGAGCGCAGCACGCTCATGCCCTTGCCCTTGAGCCGGAACTGCTTGCCGTTCTGCGTGCCCTCGGGAATCTTGACGCGTGCCTTCTCGCCCGTCAGCGTCGGGACTTCGATCTCGCCGCCGAGAGCAGCCGAGGTGAGGCCAAGCGGCACCCGGCAGAACAGATCGGCCCCGTCGCGCTGGAAGATCGCGTGCGGCTTGATCGACAGGAAGATGTAGAGGTCGCCCGCCGGCCCGCCGCGCAGGCCAGCCTCGCCCTCACCGGCAAGCCGGATGCGTGTGCCATCCTCGACGCCGGCCGGAATGTTGACCGACAGCGTGCGCTCGCGAGTGACGCGCCCGGCGCCCGAGCAGTTCTTGCAGGGGTCGTCGATGACTTCGCCGCGCCCGTTGCAGGTCGGGCAGGTGCGCTCCACCGAGAAGAAGCCCTGATTGGCGCGCACGCGGCCATGGCCGCCGCAGGTCGGGCACTGGCGCGACGTCGAGCCCGGCTTGGCGCCGGTCCCGGAGCAGGATTCGCAGGCAATCGAGGTCGGCACGCGGATCGAGGCGCTTTTGCCGGCGAAGGCGTCCTCCAGCCCGATTTCGAGATTGTAGCGGAGATCGGCACCGCGCTCGCGGCCATTGGCACCGCGCGGTCCACCGCGGCCCCGCGCATCGCCGAAGAAGGAATCGAAGATGTCCGACATGAAGTCGGAGAAATCGGCCCCGCCGCCGGCACCACCGCCGCCATTCTCGAAGGCCTGGTGGCCGTAGCGGTCATAGGCGCCGCGCTTCTGGCCGTCGGCCAGGACCTGATAGGCCTCGTTCAGCTCCTTGAACTTGGCCTCGGCCCCCTTGTCGCCGGGATGGCGATCGGGATGGCATTGCATCGCGAGCTTGCGGAAAGCACTCTTGAGCTCCGCCTCGTTAGCCGTCTTCGAGACGCCGAGGATCTCGTAGTAGTCGCGTTTGGACATCAAACAGCCACCCCTTCGTTCTTCTCGGCATCATGGCCGGGGGAACCCGGCCATGTTCGTCAGAAGAACGACATTTCCCTTGCAAGAGGCCCTTCCCGAACGAGATGGCCGGGGCGAGCCCGGCCAGGTCGTCGTGGAGAGGTCAGAGCGCGATCAGGCGCTCTTCTTCTTGTCGTTCTTGTCGTCGCTGACATCCTTGAAGTCGGCGTCGATGACGTCGTCCTTCTTGGCGTCGGCATGCTCTTCGCCGCCTTCAGCCGTGGCACCCTCGGCCTGGCTCGCCGCATACATGGCTTCACCGAGCTTCATCGAGGCCTGCATCAGGTCGGTCGTGCGCGAGGTGATCGCCTCGACATTCTCTTCGGCCAGCGCGGCCTTGAGCGCGTCCAGTGCGGTCTCGATCGCTGACTTGTCGGCGGCAGAAACCTTGTCGCCATAGTCCTTCAGCGACTTCTCGGTGGAGTGCACCAGGCTCTCGCCCTGGTTCTTGGCTTCCACCAGCTCGCGACGCTTCTTGTCCTCGGCGGCATTCGCCTCGGCGTCCTTCACCATCTTCTGGATGTCGGCCTCGGAGAGACCACCGGAAGCCTGGRTGCGGATCTGCTGCTCCTTGTTGGTGGCCTTGTCCTTCGCCGTCACCGAGACGATGCCGTTGGCGTCGATGTCGAAGGTCACCTCGATCTGCGGCATGCCGCGCGGCGCCGGCGGGATGCCCATCAGGTCGAACTGGCCGAGCATCTTGTTGTCGGCAGCCATCTCGCGCTCGCCCTGGAAGACCCGGATCGTCACCGCGCCCTGGTTGTCCTCGGCGGTCGAAAAGACCTGGCTCTTCTTGGTCGGGATCGTGGTGTTGCGGTCGATCAGGCGGGTGAACACGCCGCCGAGCGTCTCGATGCCGAGCGAGAGCGGGGTCACGTCGAGCAGCAGCACGTCCTTGACGTCGCCCTGCAGCACGCCGGCCTGGATCGCGGCGCCAATGGCGACGACCTCGTCCGGATTGACGCCCTTATGCGGCTCCTTGCCGAAGAACTGCTTCACCACCTCCTGGACCTTCGGCATGCGGGTCATGCCGCCGACGAGAACGACCTCGTCGATCTGGCCCGCCGAAAGACCGGCATCCTTGAGCGCCTTGCGGCAGGGCTCGATGGTGCGCTGGATCAGATCGTCGACCAGGCTCTCGAACTTGGCGCGCGAGAGCTTGATGGCGAGGTGCTTCGGCCCGGAGGCGTCGGCAGTGATGTAGGGCAGGTTGATTTCGGTCTGCGCGGCGCTGGAAAGCTCGATCTTGGCCTTCTCGGCAGCTTCCTTCAGGCGCTGCAGGGCGAGCTTGTCCTTCTTCAGGTCGATGCCCTGCTCGCGCTTGAACTCGTCCGCAAGGTACTCGACCAGGCGCATGTCGAAGTCTTCGCCACCCAGGAAGGTGTCGCCATTGGTCGACTTCACCTCGAAGACGCCGTCGCCGATCTCGAGGATCGAGACGTCGAAGGTGCCGCCGCCGAGGTCATAGACCGCGATCGTGCCGGTGGTCTTCTTGTCCAGGCCATAGGCGAGCGCAGCCGCGGTCGGCTCGTTGATGATACGCAGCACCTCGAGGCCGGCGATGCGACCGGCATCCTTCGTGGCCTGACGCTGGGCGTCGTTGAAATAGGCGGGAACGGTGATGACCGCCTGCGTGACCGGCTGCCCGAGATAGGCCTCGGCGGTCTCCTTCATCTTGGTCAGGGTGAAGGCGGAAATCTGCGAGGGCGAATAGTCCTTGCCGTCAGCCTCGACCCAGGCATCGCCCGTCGGGGCCTTCTTGATCCGGTAAGGGACAAGATTCATGTCCTTCTTCGTCATCGGATCCTCAAAGGTCCGACCGATCAGGCGCTTGATGGCGAAGAAAGTGCGCTCCGGATTGGTGACGGCCTGACGCTTGGCCGGCTGGCCGACAAGCCGCTCGCCGTCATCGGTGATGGCGACGATGGAGGGCGTGGTGCGCGCGCCCTCGGAATTCTCGATAACCTTCGGTGTAGTGCCTTCCATCACGGCAACGCAGGAGTTCGTCGTGCCGAGGTCGATACCAATAACTTTACCCATGGACGGGATCCCTTTCGATTAGCAGATCGCCGACCGGCGACGCATTTCGCACCGCCTGCCGGCCCATGGACCGGCCCGCCCCCGCCTTACGCGGCAAACGGAACCGGCATTCCACGTTTCGCGGTCGTCAAACCGCCTCTTGGCGGCGTATATAGTGAGGGTGTTCCCGCCCTTGCAAGACACGGAGCCGGATTAAGAATCGGCAACCGCGCGCGTCACGCGGGGAGACGTCGCGGCCGCATCATTGCCAAGCAGTGTTGCGCCAATGCTCTTGCACGCGTTCGCTCGCCAATTCATGCAGAAGATTGCGTTTACCATTTCACGGCACCCGATGCTGACCAGACCCGGCCGCATAGCCCTCAAGATCTTCGCGATGCTGGCTGCAGCCGGTTCGGGTGGGCTTGCCCAGGCTCAGCCGATGCAATTGCCGGGCGCGCAACCCTTCAATCCGCCGGGCGCACATCAGGCGGCGCCCCCCGGCACGGGCGGACCGGCCAAGCCGCACACCCCGTCGATGCCGGCCATCAAGCTGCCGACCGAGGAAGGGATCATCGGCCGCGTGCTCCGGCAGAATGGCGGCGCCGGCGAAGCGGTCTTCGAGAAGACACCGACCGGCTTTGG
The DNA here is from genome assembly GCF_056396005.1 of Allobosea sp. 05T439. Classification (NCBI taxonomy): domain Bacteria; kingdom Pseudomonadati; phylum Pseudomonadota; class Alphaproteobacteria; order Hyphomicrobiales; family Alloboseaceae; genus Allobosea; species Allobosea sp. 05T439. Next base: position 117,081 of record NZ_JBFTKP010000008.1, read on the forward strand.
CCTCAAGCTCAACGCTGCCGGCTTCCAGCCCGGCAACCTGACCGAGCCCTGTGCCATTTCCTTCGGCGATACGCCGCTGCCGGTGACATCGCTCGGCAAGCCGGCCGGTGTGCCACGCTACAAGCTGGAGGCCTCGGCCTGCCCGATCGTGTTCGATGTCCTGGAGGGCGCCTTTCTGGTGGTCGAGCCGGAGCAACCCTGCGTGATCGAGGCAGCCGCCTGCCGGATCGATCCGCGAGGCCTCTGGGGCCCTGATGCACGCACCCTCTCGGCGCGGGCCAAGGAGATCGAATCCGAACGCGGCAGGGCGGAGCGCGCGGTGCGCGAGGGCTTTCGCGCGCTTGCAGCCAAGGGCGATCTCAGCACGCAGCGCAGCATCGCGCGGGAACAGGCCGGGTTCACCTCCGAGCGTGAGCTGACCTGCCGTGATTTCCAGCGCGAAGGCTCGCTCGGTTTCTGCGCCGCGCGCATCACAGAGGCCAAGGCTGCCGCAATCCGTGCCCGCCTCGGCCTGCCCGAACCCAAGCCCGAACGGCCCAAGCCGGCGCGACCGGCCGTGGCCCGCCCGGTCGCGCCGGCGGTTGCCGTTCCGACCCAGTAAGCCCGACCCTTACACTTTCGGCAGGTCCGGAACCTTGTAGGCCGTGGTCGCCTTGATCCGTTCCATCGCGAAGCGGGAGGTGACGTTCTTCAGCGGAATCGTCTCGATCAGCCGCTTATAGAACCCGTCATAGGCCGCCATGTCGGCAACCACCACGCGCAGCATGTAGTCGACATCGCCGGCCATCCGGTAGAACTCCATGACCTCCGGCATCGACGCGACCATCTGCGCGAATTTTTCCAGCCAGGGACCGGAATGGTCGGCGGTCTCGATCTGGACGAAGACCGTGAGCCCGAGTCCGATCTTCTCCGGCGCCACCAGCGCGACACGCTTGGTGATGACGCCCGTCGCCTCCAGCCGCTGAATCCGCTTCCAGCAGGGGGTCTGCGAGAGGCCGACGCGATCGGCCAGCTCGGCGATCGAGATGTTCGCATCACCTTGCAGGACAGTCAGGATTTTCCGGTCGATCGCATCCATTCTCTCAGCCCATCAATTGGAGAACTAATTTCCTATTGAATTGGGAATCTAGAGAAAAATCATCTTTTCGATGCCCGCATCTTGCTTTCAGATAGAAAATCCTTTTCTCAATCTGTCAACCGGCGTTCTCGCCGGACCGATTTTCACGAAGGATGGATCGATGGATCGCCGCCAGTTTCTGCTCGCCGGCTCTTCGCTTCTCGCGAGCACTCCCCTTGCCGGCGCTGCATGGGCCCAGAGCGGCGTGACAGCCCGTGTCGGCTACATCCCGGTCATCGGCACGGCGCCCGTCTTCGTTGCCAATGGCGAAGGCTGGCTCAAGGAGGCCGGCATCAATGCCGCCTTCACGGTTTTCGAATCCGGTCCGAACATGATCCAGGCCCTGGCCTCGGGCACGATCGACCTCTATGTCGCGGGTATCGCGCCACTTGCCGTCGCCCGCTCGCGCAGCGTCGACATTCGCGTCGTGGCCGCAACTGCGATTGCCGAGAACGTCTTCGTGGCAGCTCCCGCGCTCGCCAAGTTCTTTACGTCCGGCACCGCACCGGCTGCGGCCTTCGAGGCGCATAGGGCCGCCACCGGAAAACCGGCCCGGCTTGCGACCCAGCCCGCCGGCTCGGTGCCCAACACCACCCTGCAATATTGGCTCTGGGAGGTCGCCAAGGCCGACAAGGCCGATGTCGAGGTCGTGCCCATGGGCATCGACGCGACACAGCAGGCCGTGCTCGCTGCAGCTGTCGAGGGCGCGATCGTGCGCGAGCCGGCGCTGTCGATCATCCAGACCCGCAATCCCGGCATCAAGCTGATTGCCGGCGGCGAGGAGCTGTTCCCCGGCCAGCCCGGGACCGTGGTCGCAGCATCAGGCGATTTCGTGACCAAGAATCCGGACGCCGTGCAGAAGCTGGTGACGAGCCTGGTGCGTGCCGCCGCTCTGATCGCCAAGGACCCCGACAAGGCTGCCCCGCATGTCGGCGCCGCGCTTGGCAAGGGCATCGTCGACCCGGCCCTGATCCGACAGGCGCTGACCTCGCCCGCCAGCAAGTTCCAGATCGATCCGCGCGTCATCATCGAGCCGTCGCGTGCCATGCAGGCCTATCAGGTCAAGCTCGGCTCGCTCGAGAAGGAACTGCCTTTCGACGGCCTGTTCGAGACCCAGTATTACGAGCGCGCCATCAAAACCCTCTGACAGAATCCGGCGGCTGATCTTGACCTCGCTCAGGGCTCCGGCCCTCGCCTTTGCAGGCCTCCTCGCCTTCCTGCTGCTCTGGGAGGCGATCCCTCATTTCGGGCTGGTGAACCCAGCCTTCCTGCCTGGCCCGTCTGCCTTGCCGAAGGCATTCTGGCGCGAAGTGACCTCGGGCGCGTGGTTGTCGGCGATCGGCGGCTCGCTCGGCCATTATTTCACGGGCCTCATCGTCGGCGCCGGCCTCGGCATTGCCACTGGCGTGCTCGTCGGCATGTCGCGCACCGCGGACGAAGCCACGGCCTGGGTCGTGCGCGTGCTTCGGCCGATTCCCGGCCTCGCCTGGGTGCCCTTCGCCATCATCTGGTTCGGGGTCAATCCGTCGGCGGCGGTCTTCATCATCGCCATCGGCGTGTTCTGGATCGTCTTCTTTGCGGCACAGGGCGCGATCCGCGGCGTCGATCGTGACCTGATCGAGGTCGCGGATGCGTTTGGTTTCCGATCGGCCTGGCAGCGTCTGAGCAAGATCCTGCTGCCGGCCGCAATGCCCGGCATTCTGGTCGGCGTCCGCACCGCGCTTGGCCAGGCCTGGATGGCGGTGGTCGCCGCCGAGATCTTTGGTGTCGCCGGCGTCGGGCAGCGCATGATGCAGGCCTCCAGCCTGCTCGCGACCGACATCGTGGTGATCTACATGCTGACCATGGCCGCGCTTTACGGCCTGCTCGACACCGCCTTCGTCGCTTTCCAGGGATGGGTGCTGCGATGGAAAGCGTGATCGACATCAAGGCCCTGTCGCTGACCTTCACCCGCGACGGGGAAGCGACCGAGGTGCTGCACAAGCTTGACCTCCAGGTCGCGCGCGGCGAATTCCTCGCCATTGTCGGCCCATCCGGCGTCGGCAAGTCGACCCTGCTGCGCGTCATCGCCGGGCTCGCCAAACCGAGCGGCGGCGAGGTCATCTTCCATGCCAGGGACCGGACCCGCCGGCCGGTCGCGCTGGTCTTCCAGGATTCGCGCCTGCTGCCCTGGCGCAAGGTGATCTCCAATGTCGGCTTTGGGCTCGAGGGGCGGGCCTCGCGCCCTGCGCGGCTCAAGCAGGCTCAGGAGATGCTCGATCTCGTGGGGCTCGGTCAGCTCGCACAGCGCTGGCCCCACCAGCTCTCGGGCGGCCAGCGCCAACGCGTTTCGCTGGCGCGCGCGCTCGCGGTCGAGCCGGAAATCCTGCTGATGGACGAGCCCTTCTCGGCACTGGACGCACTGACGCGCGAAACCCTGCAGGACGAGCTGATCCGCGTCTGGCAAAGCACCGGCAAGACCGTGCTCTTCGTCACACACGACATCGACGAGGCTGCCTATCTCGCCGACCGCGTCGTCGTGCTCTCGGGCGCACCCGGCCAGATCATCGCCGAGCATCGGATCGCCGCTCCGCGCCCGCGCCGCCGCGGGGCCGCCGCCGAGACCGAGATCGTGCGGGCCGTGCGCCGCGGACTTGGCGCCGATATCGTCGCGGATGGCGCAGCGATCTGATCGCCGGTCACACCACGTCGTGATTCCAGCCGACGCGCAGCGCAGCCTCGGACACCCTCCCGGGCGCCGGGAGCGATGATCGCGTCCGGAACGGCGGCGCTGCGCGGCTCGTCCGGAATGGTGACGCTCCCGTGCGCGGGGCGACATCATAGCGCGGGGCATCCTTGCGCCTGACGCCCGAAGAAGGCCCTGCTCACGCGCTATCACCGGCTTGTCATTGGCGCGCAGCGCCAATCTGGGGCAGGTGAGCTGAGGCCTTTACGATTTGATGACGGAAAACATGGTCGAGCGCATTACAAACGGCTTGCTGCGGCGGGGCCTTCTCATCCTCGCACTGCTCCTGCCCGGCGCCGCCCTTGCCGCCGAATCTGCTGCGGTCACCAGCCCCCGCGTCACTGCGACCCTGCTCTCCAGCCGCGACGTCGTTGCGCCCGGCGAGCGCTTCCAGGTCGCGCTCAGCCAGAAGATCGCCAAGGGCTGGCACACATACTGGGCCAATCCCGGCGATTCCGGCGAACCGACGCGGATCGAGTGGACATTGCCCGCAGGCTTCAGCGTCGGTGCGATCCAATGGCCGGCGCCGAAGGCGCTCCCGGTCGAGCCGCTCGTCAATTTCGGCTTCGGCGATGCCGTGCTGCTGCCGGTGGAGATCACCGTTCCCGAAGGCGCACAGCCGGGCGAGCGCCTTGCCCTCAAGGCGAACGCGACCTGGCTGGTCTGCGAAAAAATCTGCATCCCCGAGGAAGGCTCCTTCACGCTCGACCTCAAGGTCGGCCCGGCCCCGGTCGCCGATGAGGCGGCACAGTCGCGGATCGATGCGGCCCGCGCCGCGCTGCCGCAACCTGCCGATTTCCGGGCGAAGCTGACCCAGGACGGCGATGCGCTCGCCCTCGCGCTGCCGGGCCTCGGGCAGCCCGTCGAGGAGCTGCGCTACTTCCCGCTGCTCGAGACCTTGATCGAGCACGCAGCCCCGCAGACCGCGACGAACACTGCCGCCGGCACGGTCTTGCAACTTGCCCGCTCCAGCTCGTTCAAGGTCGGCGAGACCGAGCTCAGCGGGGTCATCACCTATCGCGAGGCCGGCGTGCCGCGCGCGCTGAGCCTGATGGCCGATGTCGAGCCTGCGCTGGTCAATTCCACCACGGCGCCGCAAGCGGCCCAGGCCCCGGCCGTGGTGCGCGTCGCCGCAGCGCCCGAAAGCAACCTGACGCTCTGGGCGGCACTGGCCTTCGCCTTCGCCGGCGGCCTGATCCTCAACCTGATGCCCTGCGTGCTGCCGGTGCTGTTCATCAAGGCGCTCGGCTTCGCGCAGGCCGCGCAGGCGAGCCGCGCCGAGGTGCGCGAGCAGGGTCTGCTTTTCCTTTGCGGCGTCCTTACCAGCTTCATCATCCTTGCCGGCGCGGTGATCGCGCTGGCAGCGCTCGGCACCAGCATCGGCTGGGGGTTCCAGCTGCAATCGCCGCCCGTCGTGATCGCGCTGGCGGTCATCATGGTGCTGATCGGCCTCAACCTGCTCGGCGCATTCGAAATCGGCGGCTCCGTCCAGGGTGCCGGACATGGGCTTGCCTCCAGCGGCGGACGCTTGGGCGCCTTCATGACCGGGGCGCTCGCCGTCATCGTCGCGACGCCGTGCACCGCCCCCTTCATGGGCGCGGCGATGGGATATGCCGTGACGCAACCGCCGCAGATCGCGCTTGCGGTCTTCCTGGCGCTGGCGCTCGGCTTTGCCGCGCCGGTGGTCCTCCTGTCCTTCGCTCCCGGCTGGCTGCGTCTGCTGCCCAAGCCCGGCCGCTGGATGGTCATCCTCAAGCAGGCCTTTGCCTTCCCGATGTTCGCGACTGCGACCTGGCTGGTCTGGGTCGCCTCCGTCCAGGCCGGCCCCGGCGGCGTGCTTGCCGCTCTGGCTGCGATCCTCGCCGCCGGCTTCCTCGTCTGGCTGCTCGGCCTCGGCCGCAGTGCTGGCGGGCGGACCCGAGTCGCCCTGTCGGCTCTCGCCCTGTTCGTCGCCGTCAGCGCCGGGGCCTTCGTGCTGCAGAGTGCCGTTCCAAGCGCGACGGACGCAGCACGAGCCGGCGACATCGAGCCCTGGTCTCCCGAGCGCGTCGCCGCGCTGCAAGCGGAAGGGCGTCCCGTTTTCGTCAACTTCACCGCGGCCTGGTGCATCACCTGCCTTGCCAATGAGCGGGTCGCGCTGGTCCGGCAGGAGGTCAAGGACACCTTTGCCAAGCTGAACGTCGCCTATCTCAAGGCCGACTGGACCAACCGCAATGCCACCATCGCAGCCGCACTTGCCGAGCACGGCCGGGCCGGCGTGCCGCTCTACCTGTTCTATCCCGGCACGAAGGGCGCGCCGCCCGAAATCCTGCCACAACTCCTGACGACCGACATGCTGGTCGAGGCCGCCGGCCGTGCCGCCGGCAAAGAGGCGAGGACCGCGCAGAACCGACCCTGATCCTGGGAAGACGGAGGCAGACATGACAGCTGTGACACGTCAGAGGTTCATCGCAGGCTTGGTCCTTGCGGGCCTCACCCTCGCAGCGGCCCCGGCGCTCGCGCAGAGCGGCCCGCGGATCGGTGCGCCGGCCCCCGCCTTCTCGGCGCTCGATGTCGACGGCCGGACCCGGTCGCTCCCGGAATTCGCGGGCAAGACCGTGATCCTGGAATGGACCAATCACGACTGCCCCTATGTCCGCAAACACTACAACAGCGGCACCATGCAGAGCCTGCAGCGCGATATGACGAAGGAAGGCATCGTCTGGCTGAGCGTCGTCTCCTCACCGCCGGGTGAGCAGGGCTATGTCACGGCCGCCCAGGCCAAGGGGCTGACCGCCTCGCGCAACGCCGCCCCCAGCGACCTGTTGCTCGACCCCAAGGGCACCATGGGCCGCGCCTATCGCGCGCAGACCACGCCGCATCTGTACATCATCGATGGCAAGGGCACGCTGGTCTATGCGGGCGCGATCGACGACAAGCCCTCGGCCAGCGCCGCCAGCCTGAACGGCGCCAAGAGCTATGTGCGCCAGGCAGTCGCCGAAATGAAGGCCGGCAAACCGATCTCAGAAGCCACAACCAAGGCCTATGGCTGCGCGATCAAGCTCGCCCCGCTGAACTGACAGCAGCGAGCGCCGCCTCCGCACTGTCGCGGTGCCGCCGATCCACCTATGTCGAGGTCAGCGCGGCATGGTGCCTGATCGGCCACATCGACGATCGGATCCCTGGTCCGGCCGGCGCTTAGGGCGTCTCCTTGAGCGTCGCCTATCTCGCGACCAGCTGGACCAGCCCCAAGACAAAGCTCCATCCGGGCCGGGAAACGTCGTCACGTACGAGCCGGAAGCCGAGATTGCTCGGAGGCGTGCCGGATGCGCAGCCGCCGGCGCGCGCATCGCGAACGAAATCCGCCATGTAGGCCCGATGGCGGCCCTCAACGACGCGAACCCCGCAATTGGCCAGGACAGCCGTCCTTGCCCCCGTAGCAGCGACGGCGATGCGCTGAAAACAGGTGTCGGTCCATTCCCAGACATTGCCGGCCAAATCGAGAAGGCCATTCTCGTTCGCGCCGAAACTTCCAATCGGTTGTGGCGCCTTTGCGACTGTCGTCACGCGGCTCGCGTCCCTGTCATAGATCGCAAGCGCTCGCTGGCCGGGGTCGCCGCCACTGAGGTTTTCCGGCAGGGCGTCGTCGTGGAATCGGCTCGCGGCTGCATAGGCCCACTCGCCGTCCGTCGGTAGCCGGAACGTCGCCCCCGTCTCGCGTGACAACCAGGACGCATAGGCCTGAGTATCCCGCCAGCTCACTCCGACGACGGGACGGTCAACGGCAGCAGCGTCGGTGCCCGCCATCGGGCACGCTCGGGCTTTGACGCAGCGCAGATAATCCGCGACCGTGACCTGATTTTTCATCACAGCCAGCGGCCTGTCGACAGCAACCGCCACAATCGGCGCGATGATCGGCTTCCCGTCCCGCAAGAACTCGCCGCTGGCACGGTAACGGAATGTACCGGACCGCAGTTCCACGAGCTCCGGGAACGGCGCACGTGCTGTCGCCGATCCGGTGCCATATCCCGGCGCAAGGGCCGAGATCGCGATGGGCGCCAGCGCCGCGCTGGCCAGGGCCATGAGTTTGAACGCGGACAGCATGATGCCTCCCGAGGCGGCCGTCCGACGGCCCTAGGCGGGTGATGGTCAGATCATTTATGCGCGACGTTGCTCACAATCGGTTCGGGCGCCTTTACCTGGGTCATCAGGTCATCATTCCATTGACCCTCGACCCTGAAATGGGCTGTCGCACCAAGTTCGAAGGCCTCGATCATGTTGTGGTTCACGTATCCGACAATGCCGGGCTGAAGGAATTTGGTGAGCGCCGCGCCCGCGGATCCGCCCCGAATGAACCAGGTTTCGAGATTGGTCTCGGGAGGATTCGAGAACTTGCCGGTCTCCCAGACATAGTCTCCGAACCCGCCGACCAGATGTGGACGTGTGTCGCGGCTTGCCTGGGAATGCACGATCAGCACGTTCTCACCGACCTTTGCGGGCATCGCGTTCTTGCCCGTCAGGGCTCCGACCGCGCCGTTGAACACGACGTGACTTGGCACCAGCTTTCGCATGACCTCCATCGTGTCCATGTAGGCGTCGCCATGCGTGTCGTAGTGCTTGAATTTGCCCTTCTCGTCGCGCGGAACGTAATAATCATGCTCGCCGATGTAGTAGACGCGATCGTAGTGAAGCGGCCGTCCGGCCGCATCCTTGAGGCCGTCCCGCGGCAGCACCATCACGGCGCCGCTCATGCCCGAGGTGATATGCCAGGGGGTCATGGCACCTGGGATGCAGTGATAAGCGAACACACCCGTCCGGGTGGCCTTCCAGCGCAGCACGGTCTGCTCCCCGGGGTTGATCAAGGTCAGATCGGCACCGCCTGATGCGCCCGCAGCAGCATGGAAGTCGATATTGTGCGCCATCGAGTTGGTGTCGGGATTGGCAAGCGTCACCTCGACATAATCACCCTCGTGCACGACAAAAAGCGGCCCAKGGATCGACCCGTTGAAGGTCATGGCCTGCAACGTGGTGCCCTCTTCGTCGATAACGATCTTCTTCTCCTCGACCCAGAGCCTGAACTCCATGATCCTTGGGCCCAGCTTGGTCGCCTGCTCGTGAGGATGAACGAAGGGCGGTGCGACGAACTCGACCTTCTGTCGCGGCAGATCGAGCACCTGAGCCGATGCTGGAGCGACCAGCGCCCCGGCCAGGAATGCGGCGCCCCTGAGGGCGGCACGTCGGGAGATGGTGGCCTTACCACCGGCAATCTCGAATGCCTGTCCCATGGCCATCCCCCCTTGAGCACCATTCATTCGAAAGGATACCGGCGGTGCAATCGTGGAACTACGGACCAAGGTCGAAGAGCATTCGGGCGGTAGGTCTTGCAGCCCTTTGGCCGTGGCGCTGGCGCGCCCGGAGCAGGGAACGGCAGATGCTGGACTCGGGCAGAGCCACTACGGGCAGCTATCGCCGGCCGCGTCGCTTGGCCTGTTCCCCCGCGCCCTTCGGCCGCGATTCCGGAACCGGACCCATCTCGTCCAAGTTCGGCTTGCGCGGACGCGAGACCGGTTTGGCTTCGCCGCCGCCCCAGTTATGCGGGCCCATGTCCTCATCGGTGGGTTTGCGCGCCCGTGTCGGCAGGTTCGCCGACGCGCCGTAGCTGCGCTCCCCCTTGTACTTGCCAGCCGAGGCCTCGACATCGCTCTGGCGGGCGAGCGGGTCATCGGAGATGGCGAGTTCGGTCGCCTGCAGGCGCTTGATCTCGTCGCGCAACCGGGCGGCCGTCTCGAATTCGAGATCGGCGGCAGCCTCGCGCATGCGCTTCTCGAGATCGGCCAAGGCGGCCTTGAGGTTGTGCCCGGCGATCGGCGCATCGACCAAACCCTTGTCGACCGTGACATGGTCGCGCTCGTAGACCGAGCCGAGGATGTCGCCGATGGCGCGCTTGATCGTCTGCGGCGTGATGCCATTCGCGAGGTTATAGGCCTCCTGCTTCTCGCGGCGGCGATTGGTCTCCGCCATCGCGCGCTCCATCGAGCCTGTGATGTGGTCGGCATAGAGGATGACCTTGCCGTCGACATTGCGGGCGGCGCGGCCGATGGTCTGGATCAAGGAAGTCTCGGAGCGCAGAAAGCCTTCCTTGTCGGCGTCGAGAATGGCGACGAAGCCGCATTCCGGGATGTCCAGGCCCTCGCGCAGCAGATTGATGCCGACCAGCACGTCGAAAGCGCCGAGGCGGAGATCGCGCAGAATCTCGATGCGCTCGATCGTGTCGATGTCGGAATGCATGTAGCGCACGCGCACGCCGTTCTCGTGGAGGTACTCGGTCAGGTCCTCGGCCATGCGCTTGGTCAGCACGGTGACGAGGCTGCGGTAGCCCTTCTCGGTGACCTCCTTGATCTCGTCGAGCAGGTCGGCAACCTGGTGCTTGGCGGGGCGGACCTCGACCGGAGGGTCGATCAGCCCGGTTGGACGGATGACCTGCTCGGTGAAGACACCGCCGGTGCGGTCCATCTCCCAGCCGCCGGGCGTCGCCGAGACATGCACCGATTGCGGGCGCATCGCGTCCCATTCCTCGAAGCGCAGCGGCCGGTTATCCATGCAGGACGGCAGGCGGAAGCCGTATTCGGCCAATGTCGCCTTGCGGCGGAAGTCGCCCCGGTACATGCCGCCGATCTGCGGCACGGTGACGTGGCTCTCATCGGTGAAGACCAGCGCATTGTCGGGCAGGTACTCGAACAGGGTCGGCGGCGGCTCGCCCGGCTTTCGGCCGGTGAGATAGCGCGAATAGTTCTCGATGCCGTTGCACGAACCGGTCGACTCGATCATCTCTATGTCGAAGGTGCAACGCTGGTCGAGCCGCTGCGCTTCGAGATAGCGCCCCATGCGATTGAGTTCCTCAAGGCGGGCCTTGAGCTCCTCCTTGATCGACTTGACAGCCTGGGTCAGCGTCGGGCGCGGCGTGGTGTAGTGCGAATTGCCGTAGACTTTCACGAATTCGAGGTCGGCCGTCTTTTGACCGGTGAGCGGATCGAATTCCGAGATGCTTTCGACCTCGTCGCCGAACAGGCCGATGCGCCAGGCGCGGTCCTCATAGTGGGCCGGGAACAGCTCGATGACATCGCCACGCACGCGAAAGGTGCCGCGGGCGAAATCGCCAAGCGTGCGCTTGTATTGCAGGGCGACGAGATCGGCGATGAGCTGACGCTGCTCGATGCGCTCGCCGAGTTTGATGGCGAAGGTCATCGCCGTATAGGTCTCGACCGAGCCGATGCCGTAGATGCAGGAGACGCTGGCGACGATGATGACGTCGTCGCGCTCCAGCAGCGAGCGCGTGGCCGAGTGGCGCATGCGGTCGATCTGCTCGTTGATCGAGGATTCCTTCTCGATAAACGTGTCCGAACGCGGGACGTAGGCCTCCGGCTGATAGTAGTCGTAGTAGGAGACGAAGTACTCCACCGCGTTGTCGGGGAAGAAACTCTTGAATTCACCGTAGAGCTGTGCGGCCAGCGTCTTGTTCGGGGCGAGGATCAGAGCCGGGCGCTGCGTCTCCTCGATCACCTTGGCCATCGTGAAGGTCTTGCCGGAGCCGGTAACGCCGAGCAGGACCTGGTCGCGCTCCTGCCGTGCGACGCCGTCGACGAGATCGGCGATCGCGGTCGGCTGGTCACCAGCCGGCTCGAAATCCGACTGCATGCGGAAGGCGATGCCGCCCTCGGACTTGTCCGGGCGGGCCGGGCGATGCGGCGTCCAGGGCTTGCCGGGATCGATGAAGGGGCTGCCGGACTCGAGCAGGTGCTGCAGCGAATGCGCGGTGACGGAGGCAGCGGTCTCGCCCTCGGCCTCGCCGAAGGCAGAGGCCGCGTCGCCTTTCTTCGGCTTTTTCTTCAGCTTGGTGTCGCCGGGGCGCGGCTCGCCATAACCGGCCTGCGGCTGGTCGCTGAAACCGGAGGCGCCGCCCGGGACCGCCCTGCCGCGGTTGATCGCGGGATTGAGCAGATCGGCGAGATAGCCCTCGAGCGGCTTCAACTCGGGCTTGGTGGCCTTGGAGTTCGGCGTGCGCGCGGAGGCGGGCTTTTTTGCAGGCTTAGCCTTGGCGGTCGTGTCGGAGCTTTTCGGCATGGCGGCAATATGGGGCGAAACCGGGCGGAGCGCGAGGGGTACGCCGTCGCAGCAGGCGGATAACTGACAGCAGGTGACAGGAGTACACCGTGGCAGGAGAAGCCGGATTGAAGCGGTCCCGGGGGTGGGCGCGATGCAAGTCCGGCTTTCATCGCGCGCCGGCGCATATCGAGACGGAGCGAGGCTTATCCGCGGGACTTGGTCTTGCCGCAGCCGCCGGACATGTTGAGGGTCACGGCTGCGCGAATGAGAGCCTTCAATGCCCCTTCGTCAATCGTCTCACCCTCGTGGATGTCGATGGCCCGCCTGGTGTTGCCATCCAGACTGGAATTGAAGAGGCCCGATGGGTCGTCGAGTGAGGCCCCCTTGGCAAAGGTCATTTTGACGACGCTCTTGTAGGTCTCCCCAGTGCAGATCAATCCGTCGTGGGACCACACCGGAACCCCTCGCCATTTCCACTCCTCTACCACCTCAGGATCGGCTTGCCTGATCCATACGCGGAGCTGGGAGAGCATCTTGCCTCGCCAGTCGCCCAGCTCGGTGATCCGCTCGTCGATCATCCGAGACGGGGAGTTTTCGTTCTGGGACTCGCTCTGGCTCATGATCTTCCCTTCTCTCCGGAACTCTCGCTTCTGGGATCGGGCCAACCGTCTGCTCGAGATCGCAGCGCAACCTCTCGAAGAGGCTGGGCCGGCCGGTAAACGTCTTGGAGAGCACGGTGTGTCTGCACGGATCACAACGCATAACTCTCTGGCTATTGATCTGCATTCATAATCATTGGGCTATACGTCAGTCAATCGAAGCCTGCGCGCGCAACGATCGCCGTCGGGTCTCGCAACTCAGGATCAAGGTGGCCGCGACGGACGGCCCGACGCAAGCGCGGCGCTCTTCCGGCATCGGCTGCCCCCTTGGGAACGGGACTGCGCTCGTGATCGGGGGCCAGGGGCAGCGCGCGATGGCTCTGCTCTTGATGGTGCGGCCGGACACGGGGGTGTAGACTGTTCGGGTCTTGTCTTCGGCAGTGCCTGATCCCCATCTCCAAGTGATCGCCGCTTCAGATTCCAGCATCGGGTTGGCGCTGCATCGCAAGCAGTCGTGAGGACGTAACACTGAAAGCTGTGGTCCGGTTCGCCGGATGTGCCGAGATCAATAGGAGGAGGCCAGAATGACTCGCGCCTTCGTCAAGGAAGCCGAGGAAAGAGGGACCCTGGACGAGCTGCCGGACCGGCCAGTCTCGCCTCACCCGAACCTCGTGACGCCTGAGGGGCTCGCACAGATCGAGGCCCAGCTGGCGCGCTGGCATGACGAACACGCGGCGGCGCTGGCCGGAGGCGACCGCACCGAGATCGCTCAGACGCGGCGCGAGTTCCGCTACTGGGCGGCGCGGCGCGCCAGCGCCAAGCTGGCCCCTGCGCAGGAAAGGCACGACATCGTCCGCTTCGGCTCGACAGTGACGATCCGCCGGGCCGATGGGCGCGAGCAGAACTGGCGGCTGGTCGGCGAGGACGAGGCCGATCCGGCACACGGAACGCTGCCCTATGTCGCGCCGTTGGCGAGCGCGCTGATGGGCAAGGGCATTGGCGAGAGCGTCAGCATCGGCACTGAGGCGGTCGAGATCATCGCGATCTCCTGAGGCGATCGTTCAGCTATCCGCGAGCCAGGCCTGAATCCCTGCTGCAGCTGCGACTCCGGTCGCGAAACAGGCCTGCAGCAGATAGCCGCCGGTCGGCGCCTCCCAATCCAGCATCTCGCCTGCGACAAAGGTACCGGGCAAGCGTTTCAGCATGAAGCCTTCCTCGACCTCGGCCGCGGCGACGCCACCGGCGGTGGAGATCGCCCGCTCGATCGGTCTGAGACCGGTGAGCACCAGAGGCGCGGCCTTGATCAGTGCGGCCAGCCTCTCCGCGTCTTCGGGGAGTGGCCCCTTCGCCGCTTCGCGCAGCAGCGCAATCGCGGATGGAGCAAGACCTGCAGCCTTGCGCAGATGATTGCTCAGCGTCACGCCCTTGCGACGATGCGCGAGGCGCTGGACCAGCAGTGCCGCCTCGTGATCGGGCCGCAGATCGATGGTGATGACCGCCCTGCCCTCGCGCAGGATCGTCTCGCGAATCGGGGCAGAGAGTGCATAGACCGCGCCGCCTTCCAGACCCGTCGCATCGATCATCGCCTCGCCGGGCACGGATTGGCCGCCGAAGCTCAGGACGATGCGCTTCAACGGTACTCCGGCAAAACGCTCTCGCATGGTCTGGGACCAATCGACCGTGAAACCGCCATTGGCCGGGCGCAGCGGCGCGATCGCAACGCCGCGCGCCGCCAACAAGGGTGCCCAGCCACCATCCGAACCCAGCCGTGGCCAGCTCGCACCGCCGAGCGCGAGCAGCGTCGCGTCGGGCCGCGCCTCGACATCGGCGCCATCGCGGCTCCGGAACGTCAGAGCTCCCGCTTCGCTCCAGCCGGTCCAGCGCTGCCCAGGCGCGAAGGCGACGCCGAGACCATCGAGCCGGCGCAGCCATGCCCTCAGCAGGGGCGAGGCCTTCATGGCGCGCGGGAAGACGCGGCCGCTGCTGCCGACGAACGTGTCCTGCCCGAGCGCATCGGCCCAGTCGCGCAGGGATTGTGGCGGGAAGGCGCGAATGGCCGGCTCCAGCCAGGCTTGCGCATCGCGATAGCGGGGCAGGAACCTGTCGAGCGGTTCGGAATGGGTAAGGTTCAATCCGCCGCGCCCGGCCAGCAGGAATTTGCGGGCCGGCGAGGGCATGCGATCGTAGATCGTGACGGTGTCCCCGGCTGCCGCAAGGCGCTCGGCCGCGATCAGCCCGGAGGGCCCTGCTCCAATAATGGCGACGTGATGTGTGGGCATCGGTCCGGCTTGCCGTCAGCGCGCCCTGCGGTCAAGGGTAATCCCGCCCCGAAGGCCATCGACAGGGACGAACCATGCCGACCATCGCCGCCTATTTCGGCGCAGCCATTCTCGAAATCGCCGGCTGTTTCGCGTTCTGGGGCTGGCTCCGGCTCGACAAGCCCATCTGGTGGCTCGTACCCGGACTGTTTTCGCTCGCCCTGTTCGCCTGGCTGCTGACGCTGGCGGAGAGCGAAGCCGCCGGACGGGCCTATGCCGCCTATGGCGGCGTCTACATCGTCAGTTCGCTCGCCTGGCTCTGGGCCGTGGAAGGCTTTCGCCCCGACCGCTGGGACATTATCGGTGGGCTGATCTGCCTCGCCGGCGCGGCGATTATTATCGCAGGGCCGCGCGAGGGTATCGGCCCGAAAGGTGGATTGCGGTTTTCGGGAAGGCCGATGCAACCATAGACGGTTAGATCGTCGGGCGGATTCGATATCCGGCCCGATGATCCAAGTCCCCGATGATCCAAGTCTCAGCTCCGCGCAAAGGTCTCGTCGAAGGCATAGCCGGCACCGCGCACGGTCCGCAGCGGGTCCTTGGCGTTGTCAGGAGTGATCGCCTTGCGCAGCCGGCCGACATGGACGTCGACGGTGCGCTCGTCGATATAGACGTCGCGGCCCCAGACCGCGTCGAGCAGCTGGGCCCGGGAATAGACCCGCCCCGGCGCCTGCATCAGGAATTCGAGCAGGCGGAACTCGGTCGGGCCGAGATGCAGCTCGCTGCCTGAGCGGCGGACACGGCGGGTGGTGCGGTCGAGTTCGAGATCGCCGGCGGCCAACAGGCCGGCGACATGACCCGGCTTGGCGCGGCGTAGCAACGCCTGGATGCGGGCGATCAGCTCGGGCAGCGAGAACGGCTTGACGACATAGTCGTCGGCCCCGGTGGCGAGGCCGCGCACACGCTCGGTTTCCTCGCCGCGGGCGGTGAGCATGATGATCGGCACCCGCTCGGTATCGCGACGGGTCCGCAGCCTCCGGCAGAGCTCGATGCCGGAAAGGCCCGGCAGCATCCAGTCGAGCAGCACGAGGTCCGGCGTATGATCGCGCAGATGCAGCTCGGCATCGTCGCCACGCGCGACGCTGTCGACCTCGAAGCCCTCGGCTTCGAGATTGTAGCGCAGCAACAGGGTCAGCGGCTCTTCGTCCTCAACGATCAGGATGCGTGCAGGCATGTCTCACTCGGTCCCAAAGGTGTCGGGCGCCGGTCACTMACCGGTGGCGGCGTCCAGAAGGATATTGGTCGTGTCGAGCTTCGGGCGGGCTGCGTCCAAGGCTTCGCCCGTGACGAGATAGTGGATCGTCTCGGCGATGTTGGTGGTGTGGTCGCCGATGCGCTCGACATTCTTGGCGCAGAACAGGAGATGCGTGCAGAAGGTGATGTTGCGCGGGTCTTCCATCATATAGGTGAGCAGCTCGCGGAAGAGCGAGGTATAGAGCGCGTCGATCTCATCGTCGCGGCGCCAGACCTCCATGGCCTTCTGCTCGTTGCTGACGGCGTAAGCGTCGAGCACGTCCTTGAGCTGGGCCTGAACCAGGCGGCTCATATGCTCGAGGCCGACGACCGCGCGCGACGGCGGCTGGAACTGGCCGGAGATGGCGACCGCGCGCTTGGCGATATTCTTGGCGAGATCGCCGACACGCTCGATATCGGCGGCGATGCGGATGGCGGAGATCAGCTCGCGCAGGTCGTTGGCGAGCGGCTGGCGCCGGGCGATGGTGAGCACCGCCTTCTCCTCTACCTCGCGCTGCAGATTGTCGAGGCGCTGGTCGGCGCTGATGACCTTCTGTGCCAGCCCGGTGTCGCGGCGCACCAGGGCGACTGTCGAATCGCCGAGCATGCGCTCCGACATGCCCCCCATCTCGGCCAGGCTGCGGCGGATCCCCTCGAGATCGGCATCATATGAGCGGACGATGTGATCAGTCATCGCGGCGTATCCTTTGTCGGCAAAGCAGTTGGAAGGCTGGGCGCCGGTTCAGCCGAAGCGGCCGGTGACGTAGTCCTGCGTCTGCTTCTTGTGCGGGTTCATGAAGATGGTGTTGGTGGCGTCGAATTCGATCACCTCACCGAGATACATGAAGGCGGTGTACTGCGAGATACGCGCCGCCTGCTGCATGTTGTGGGTGACGATGACGATGGTGAAGTCGGTCTTGAGCTGCTCGAGCAGGTCCTCGATCTTGCCGGTCGAGATCGGATCGAGCGCCGAGGTCGGCTCGTCGAACAGGATGACTTCCGGCTTCTGGGCAATGGTCCGCGCAATGCAGAGGCGCTGCTGCTGGCCGCCGGACAGGCCCATGCCGGAGGTCTTCAGCTTGTCCTTGACCTCGTCCCAGAGCGCGGAACGGCGCAGCGCACCCTCGACGCGGTCATCGAGCTCGGATTTCGGTGGCTTCTCGTAGAGGCGGATGCCGAATGCGACATTGTCGTAGATCGACATCGGGAAGGGCGTCGGCTTCTGGAACACCATGCCGACGCGCGAGCGCAGCTCGTTCACATCGATATCGTTGCTGATGACGTTGCGGCCGTCGAGCAGGATCTCGCCGGTGGCGCGCTGCTCGGGATAAAGCGAGTAGATCCGGTTGAAAATGCGCAGCAGGGTCGACTTGCCGCAGCCCGACGGTCCGATCAGGGCCGTGACATGGCGGTCCCGGAAGTCGAGATTGATGTTCTTCAGCGCCTTGTGCTCGCCGTAGTAGAAATCGAGGTTCTTGACCGCGATCCGGACGGGGGCCTCGGCATCAAGCGCTTGCGGGCTCAGTTCCAGCGTCGAAAGCATCGACTTGTTCCTTCAGATCGAACGCGACGAGGGTTTAAGGCCGTTCATTTGCCGCCCCGCACGATACGGCGGGCGATAAGCGAGAGGCACAGGATCGAGACGGTGATGATCAGCGAACCGGCCCAGGCGAGTTGCTGCCAGTTCTCATAGGGGGCGGAGGCGAACTGGTAGATCGTCACCGGCAGGTTGGAGACGCCGCCGACGAGGCTGGGCGAGAACCAGAAATTGTTGTTCAGCGCAGTGAAGATCAGCGGCGCCGTCTCGCCGGCGATGCGCGCCAGGGCCAGCAGGATACCGGTGACCATGCCGGATTTCGCCGCCCGCCAGGTCACGCTGGTGATGACGACCGAAGGCGGGGCGCCGAGCGCAGCACCGGCTTCACGCAACGAGCTCGGCACGAGGCGCAGCATGTCCTCGGTGGTGCGCACGATCACCGGGATCGCGATGATGCCCAGCGCCACGCCGCCGGCCCAGCCGGAATAGCCGCGGAATGGCTCGACCAGGATGACGTAGACGAAGAGGCCGATCAGGATCGACGGCGCCGAGAGCAGGATGTCGTTGATGAAACGGATCAGGTCCGCGAGCTTGGAGCCCTTGCCGTATTCGGCAAGGTAGGTGCCGGCGAGCACGCCCACCGGCGTCGCCACGGCGATGCCGAGGAAGGTCAGCACGATCGAGCCGACAATGGCGTTGGCAAGGCCGCCCCCCTCGCTGCCGGGACCGGGCGTCACCTGGGTGAAGGTCGCGACGGAGAGCCCGCCGATCCCCTTCACGAGCAGCATGCCGAGAATCCAGAACAGCACGAAGATGGCGAGAAGGGTGAAGCTGGTGGCGATGATCTTCATCGCCCGATCCGCGGTGCGGCGCGCGGGGCGGACGCGGCCCCAGACCTGATGAGGCGTCGTTGCGGGCGGGGTGACGGCGCTGTTCATGGCCAGGCTCCGCTCAGAAGGACTTGACGCGCGCGACAAGGATACGCGCGATCACGAGGACGACGAAGGTGACGAAGAAGAGGATGCAGCCGAGCGCGATCAGCGCGTTGAGCTGCAGGCCCATCGCCTCGTTGAATTCGTTGGCGATGCGCGAGGCAATGGTCGAGCCGGGGTCCATGATCGAGGCCGAAAGCCGGTTGGCATTGCCGACGACGAAGGTCACCGCCATGGTCTCGCCAAGCGCGCGGCCAAGACCGAGCATGATCGCGCCGATGATCGAGACGCCGGCCTGCGGCACCAGCACATGGCGCACGACCTCCCAGGTCGTGGCGCCGATGCCATAGGCGCTCTCACGCAGCACGGACGGGATCTGCTCCAGCATGTCGCGGGTGATCGAGGCGATGAAGGGGATGATCATGAAGGCGAGGATGATGCCGGCCGTCAGGATGCCGAGCCCCGAGGGCGAGCGCGAATACAGCACGGTGCCGACCAGCGGAATGCCTTCGACGATGTTCGAGACCGGGATCTGCACATATGCCGCGAAGAGCGGCACGAAAACGAAGAGACCCCACATGCCGTAAATGATCGAGGGCACGGCGGCGAGCAGCTCGATCGTCGTCGAGACCGGGCGCTTGAACCAGGGCGGCGCGAGCTGGGTGAGGTAGACGGCGATGCCGAGCGAGAGCGGCACGCCAAGGACCAGCGCGATCAGCGCGGTCGACAAGGTGCCTACGATGGCAGGCCAGGCGCCATACTGCTCGTTCTGGGTGTCCCAGACGCTGGACGTGATGAAACCAAGGCCGAATTCGCGGAAGGCGGGCCAGCCGCCGATGATCATCGAGGCGATGATGCCCGCGAGCAGCACCAGCACGAAGAGCGCGGCGGCCCGGCTGGCATTGCGGAAGACAATGTCGAAGGTGCCCTTTGGAGTGCGGCGAATGGCGGGCGCGCCGGGCGCGGCCATCTGGTCTGTCACGGCAGCCATCCGTGGTTACTCCGGTCGCATAAGAAGCACGAGGAAACGGGTCTCACAAAGTCGAACGCGAGGCGGGAACAACCCGCCTCGCGTCATAGCATGGATCAGAAGATCGGCTTGCCAGCCGGGTCGGTGGCGCCCTTCCAGGCGGCGCGGACCTGATCCTTGACGTTGGCCGGGAGCGGCACGTAGTCGAGATCGAGCGCGAGCTTGTCGCCGTTCTTGAAGGCCCAGTCGACGAATTTCAGCGCGGACTGCACCTCTTCGGGCTTCTCCGGCTTGGCATGGACGAGCAGGAAGGTGGCGGAGGTGATCGGCCAGGCCTGGGCGCCCTTCTGGTTGTTCAACGAGATGCCGAAGCCGGGAGCCTCGTTCCAGTTCGCATTGGCGGCAGCGGCCTGGAAGGACTTGTCGTCCGGAGCCGGGAACTGGCCGTCGGCGTTCTCGACCAGCGCATGGGCCAGTTTGTTCTGCTTGGCATAGGCGTACTCGACATAGCCGATCGAGTTCGCGACCTGCTTGACGGAGGCCGAGACGCCCTCATTGCCCTTGCCGCCGATGCCGACCGGCCACTGCACGGCCGTGTTGGTGCCGATCTTCGACTTCC
Organism: Allobosea sp. 05T439; assembly: GCF_056396005.1. Lineage (NCBI taxonomy): Bacteria > Pseudomonadati > Pseudomonadota > Alphaproteobacteria > Hyphomicrobiales > Alloboseaceae > Allobosea > Allobosea sp. 05T439. The sequence goes on from NZ_JBFTKP010000008.1 coordinate 137,213, forward strand.
AGTCCGGCGAAACGCGCGAGAGATAGTCGGTGAAGACGAAGGTCGTGCCCGAGCCGTCCGAACGATAGACCGGGTTGATGTTGGCGTCAGGCAGGGTCAGGCCGGCATTGATGGCGACGATCTTGGGATCGTTCCACTTCTTGATGGTGCCCTGATAGATGTCGGCGATGATCGCGCCGGTGAGCTTCAGCTTGCCCGGCTCGACGCCGGCAATGTTGACGGCCGGAACGACGCCACCCATGACGGTCGGGAACTGGATCAGGCCGTCCTTGGTCAGGTCCTCGCCCTTGAGCGGGGCATCGGTCGCGCCGAACGCAACCGTCTTGGCCTTGATCTGCCGGATACCGCCGCCTGAGCCGATCGACTGATAGTTGAGACCGATATTGGTCTCCTTCTTATAAGCTTCAGCCCATTTCGAGTAGATCGGGAAAGGGAAGGTCGCGCCCGCGCCGGTAATGTCGGCGGCCTGGGCAACGCCGGCCAAGCCGATCGTCGCAGCCGCGAGAATGAGAATTTTGCGCATTAGAGGAGTCCTCGTCTGGGTCGCAGTCTTTAGCAGCCCCGCTAGAACACCTTCCATGTGACAGACAGATGACAGACCGTCACGTTCGCCGTCACATTGGTCAGGACGGGCTCCGCATCATCGCGCCGAGGCGCGGCAGGATCGCCTTGAAGAGGGCGCCCTTGCCGTACTCGCTCTCGATGGTGAGACGGCCGCGATGGCGTAACACGATGTGCTTGACGATGGCGAGACCAAGGCCCGTGCCGCCGGCCTCGCGGCTCGCGGCCGTGTCGACACGATAGAAGCGTTCGGTGAGGCGGGGCAGATGCTCGGGCGGGATGCCTGGCCCGTCGTCACGAACGCTGACGCTGGCTTCGCTCGCGCCCTCGACCACATTGATTGCAACCACGCCGCCCTCACGGCCATATTTGATGGCGTTCTCGACGAGGTTCTCCATCAGCCGCAGCAACTCGTCGCGGTCCCCCGCGACTTGGACCGGCTGGGTCGGCGTCTCGAGCTTCAACGCCACCTTGCGCTCGCGTGCCATCAGGGTGAGCGAGTCGACGATCTCGCGCGAAATCGCGGAGAGATCGACAGGCGTGTCCGGCGCGAGATGGGCGCGCAGCTCGATGCGCGAGAGCGAAAGCAGATCGTCGACCAACCGCGCCATGCGCAGACCCTGTTCGCGCATGATGGCGAGAAAGCGGTCGCGCGCGCCGGTATCGTTGCGCGCCGGTCCCTGCAGGGTCTCGACGAAGCCGAGAAGGGAGGCGAGCGGCGTGCGCAGTTCGTGGCTGGCATTCGCCACGAAATCGACGCGCATGCGTTCCGTGACGCGCAGCTCACTCAGATCCTCGAAGGTCAGCACCACGGGATTACGCCAGACGCCGCCGGTCAAAGCTGCGATGTGGATGCGGAATGTGCGCTCGACCGGCACGCGCTCGACCAACTCGATGACCCGGCGCCCTCCACGGCGCGAAACCTGCTCGATCGCGTCGATCAGGTCGGGGTCGCGCAGGACGAGCGTGAGCGACTGGCCGCGTTCGAGCGCCGGAATGAGCGCGCGCATCGCTGGGCTCAGTGCCTGCGCCACCCCTTGCGCATCGAGCAGCACCACGGCGGAACCCAGCGCCTCGATCAGCGCTGCAGTGGCCGGCGCGTGGGGATCGACGACATCGACCATGTGAACATGCCTATCAGGAGGAAGCTGGCGCCCTCATAGGGGCTGGCACGCGCTCTGCCAATCGCTCCGGGCGAGATGCCCCCCGCACTTGCGAGGCCCCCCACAGCGCGCGGCGACACTGGGCGAAATCCACGCCATCCAGGATCTCAGCAGGAACGAAGCGCGCTTGGGTGGTCACTATCGGCGACGCGCCGGGCGCCGCGGAGGCCGAGGCTGTCTCGACCATGATCGGAATTGCGACCGGCCGCTCTCGCTCAGATCAAGAATGTATTTTCAGCCAATTATCATCGTTTTATTGAGACAACATCGGACTTGGAAAGGCTACTGATAATGATGCTCAATCGATGCAACGATGACCATCGGCATGGCCAGCCATCTTTTGGCCTTCTACGGACACTATTCGGACATGGAACTGGTCAGCCAGACCAAGAATTTGGTGGCTTGAGCCTTCCATTCTCCCTAGTCTTGTTGAGTCTTTTATGCGTCATTTTATCTTGGCTGCATGCGTTGCAGTATGCCTCCCTGCGACCGCCCAAGCCAATGTCCCCGCCGGCAAGGTTTCCTTCCAACCGCAAGTGAAGGGGTTGGGCTGCCTCAAACCGGAAACCCTGGCGATGATCAGCGAGTTGGTCGCCAAGATCGGCCCGATCAAGATCACCTCGACCTGCGGCGGTCGCCATGCCCGGAACTCGCAGCATTATAGCGGAAAGGCGATCGACTTCAGGCCACTAGCCGCCTCTACACGCAGCGCGGTCGCTGCCGCCAAGGCCCTCGCGAGCACCGGCGGCGTCGGTTCCTATTCGAACGGCATCGTCCATGCGGATGTCGGCGCGCGCGAGGCCTCCTGGTATGGGCACAAGCGCAGCAGCCGCCAGGTCGCCTACGCAGCGCGCAGCAGCCGCTAAAGCGTCGGCTTTCGAGAAAGACGCGGCAATCACAGCAGTCGGATCATCTGACCGGATACGAGATCAGGTCAGATGATCTGAAGGGGCGGCACCCTAGATATCGTGGCGCTTAATGCGGCGGATCATTTCGTGCAGCGCCAGCATCACCAGCGCCAGGATGAAGGGCAGCAGGTAGTAGATGATGCGGAAGAGCAGCAAGGCTCCAAGCACATGACCATAGGGCAGTCGGTTGAGCGCGACGAGCATCGTCGCCTCGAAGACTCCCAACCCGCCGGGCGTATGGGCGGCGATGCCGATCAGGCAAGCGAAGACATAGGCCGCCAGGAAAGCCGGATATTCCAGCCCATAGCCGCCGGGCAGCAGTACGAAGAGCACGGCGGCGGCGGCGCAGACCTCGCAGGCGCCAAGTGTCATCTGGCCTAGCGTGATGCCGAGCCCCGGCAGCGGCAGATTCCAGCCGCGGACCCGGAAAGTGCGTTCGTCGGTCGCGACCCAGACGAGATAGCCGAGGATGGCGAGCCCCGTGGCGCCACCGACGACCTGCACGACCCAGGGCGAGGTGCGCGCGAGCATCGCGACAGAATCGGTGGCATAGAACAGGCAGGCGCTGAGGATCGCGCCGAGGCCGAGCCAGAAGGTCAGGCCGGCGATAATCGTCAGGCGAGCGACCTCGGAGGCGCGCACCCCCTTGGCCGAGTAGATCCAGTAACGAACGGTGCCGCCCGTCACGATCGGGAATCCGAGCGTGAAGGACACGGAATAGCTGGTGAAGGAGGCGAGTGCGGTCGTTCGGTAGGGGATCGACATCCCCAGCCTTCTCAGCGCCAGCGCATCATAGCCGGTCAGCAGCAGATAGCTCAGCGCGGTGAAGCCGAGCGCCAGCCCGATCTGGCGGCGGCTGGCATCGGCGAAGGCACCGGCTACCTGGCCCGGCTCCATCTCGCGGATGATCAGCCAGAGGACGGCCAGTGAAGCGACGAAGATGACCGTGCTGGCAAGTGGGCCGAGCCAGCGCCAGCGACTGCGTTTGCGCAGCGGCATTCCGGGCTCGTGCGGGCCGTACGACATGCTCTCTCGTGGTCAATTGCGCGAGGTGGGAATGTGCTCGCGTCGATTGCGGACGGGAGGGCACCGCAGCGCCCCGGCCCCGACAGATAGCGCCTCGGCCGCGATCCACAAGACGGGACGACGCGGCGAATGCGCACCATGAGGCTGACGCAGGTCGCGTCGGGCCGGCATTGCGACGGCCCGACGACATCTGTCCGCTTCAGCCCAAGCTTTTGGCCAACCTCAAGTTTCTCCGGCTTGAGCCGCAGCGAAGAATGCCTCCGGCCCCTCGATCTCGACCAATTTGCGATTCTCGATCAGCCAGAAGCGATTGCCGACCGCCCTGACGAAGCTGCGGTCATGCGAAACCAGCAGGCAGCTCGCCTCATGCGCCATGAGTTCGCCCTCCAGCGCCTCCTGCCCTTCGATGTCGAGATGGTTCGTCGGTTCGTCGAGCAGGTAGAAATTCGGATTGGCCAAGCGCAAGACCAACATGGCGAGCCGCGACTTCTGCCCGCCCGAGAGCGCGCCGATCCGGCTGCTCTGCATGTCGATCGACACACCCGCCCCCGCTAGCAGGCTGCGCGCCGGCTGGTCGCCGACATCGAAGCGCCGGGTGATCACGCCGTGCGGCGTATCGCTATCGGCGAGTTCGGAAAGACTCTGACTGCTATAACCAAGAGCAAGCGACGGCGTGACCTTGATGCGCGCAGCGTCGGTTTCCGCGATCGCGTCCCTGATCAGGCCAATCAGTCGCGACTTGCCGGTCCCGTTGCGGCCCAGCAGCACGATCCGGTCACCCTGGGCGATCGACCGCTTGCCGGTCTTGAACAGCGGCGCCCCATCCGGCGTCTCGACGGAAAGATCGTCGAGGGTCACCAGGACTTTGGCATGCGTGCCGCGATTGGCCAGCCTGATCGCGCCCGATGAGCGCTCCTGATAGCCAGGCCTCGCCGCCTCTTCCAGGCGCTCGGCCCTTTGCCTGAGCTGCTTGGTCTTGACCACGAGGAGGTCGCTGCCGGAATTGATCCCGATATTGTTCAGCTTCGCCGCCTGCCGGCGCAACTGCTGCGCCGCCTTCATCTCGCGCTGGTAGCGACGCTCCTCCGAGGCGTCGACCTCATCCAGCGCGGCGCGCGCCCGCGTATAGGGCAGCGCGAAGACCGGTGAGCTCTCCAGCCTGAGGAACAGCGTGCGATTGGACACCGCGTCGAGGAAGGCGCGATCATGACTGGAGATCACCACGGGCACGTCGCGCGGCAGACCGTTCAGCCATTCCTCGAGTTGGCTGATCCGGGCGAGGTCGAGATGGTTGGTCGGCTCGTCGAGCAGCAGCATGTCGGGATCGGTCACCCAGACGCTGGCCAGCATGGCGAAGCGTTGCCAGCCGCCGCTCAGCTGCGACAGGGGGCGCCGGCGAAGCGCCTCGGGAATTTCGAGCGCCTCCAGCGCAACGTCGACGCGCCAGGATTCCGTCTCGGCCTGCTCCATCGGGAGCGCGCGACGGACGAGGTCATAGAGGGGCAACGCCAGCAGCCCGGCGGGAATTTCCTGCTCGACATGGCCGACGCGAAGTCCGCGCGACCGCGTGATCTCGCCAGTCGTAGGCTCATGGGAACCAGCAAGGCAGCGCAGCAGGGTGGATTTACCCCGGCCATTGGCTGCGACGAGGCCGAGGCGATCTCCCGCCCCGATCGCAAGATTGAGATTGGAAAAGAGCGGCGCACCGAGCGTGACGCCAAGTTTGCGGGCGTTGATCAAAGCCATAATCGTTCTCTGGACTGCGCGAGCCGTTGTCCGGCATCCAGGAAAGGCGCGTTCCACGGCCTTGAGGATGCGGATGCCGGATGCCTGTGCGGCGTCAGCTMGTTGGGTTGGGAGAGGCGCAGTTCACCGGAGCCATGAGGCTCGACGCTGCGCCGCCACGAAGGGCAGACCGGAAGAGAACCGTTGAGCGATCGTCTTTGGGTCAGCCCTGCAAGACAGCTTGCAGGGCCTGAACGGGGCCACGCTGACGATGGTGACGAAAGAACGTAATCACGCAGCCCCCCTTTCTCGAGTGAACGATGGCAACAGCCCTAGCGCCGTTCCAAATCGTTCGCAACTGCGGCTTGCCTCAGGCAGTCTTGCGGAAAACGCGCAGCGTCTTGAACAGGCCGACCTCCTCGACCGGGCGCGACTTCGCCCAATCCGCAATGATCGGCTCGGCCGAGGCATAGGCGAAGGAGCCGGTATAGAACAGGATATAGCCGCCGGCGTCAGTCTGGTCGGTGAAGAGCTGCATCACCTCGAGATCGGTAAGCGCGCCATAGGCATCGTTCTTCTCGCTGCGGAACTCGCAGGAATGGAACAGGGTGACGATATCGAAGCGCGGCAGCAGCTTTGCGTTGCTGGTATAGATGTCACCGAAATAGGCGGAATAGGTCTTGGTGATCGAGGGGTTCTCGGTCGCCAGCTTGACGAAGGCATCATATTCCTTGGGCGAAGCGGTGATGCCCAGCACCGTGCAGTCGAGCTCCGGCTCGGCGCAGCGGATGCCGATATAGTGATGCCCGCCGGTCCCGAAATGATAGATGCGCTTGCCGGTGAGGCTCTGCTCCTCGAGCCATTCGACGAAATGCACGTCACAAGGGCACTGCTCGACCCGCAGGCCCCAATAGACGTCCCAGATGTTCAGCATGCGATCAGCTCCGTTACAGGCAGGTCCGTCATACCTGCGGCATGAGGCAAGGCGGGCTTGGTCGGGCCCGAGGTACAGGGTTTCGCGGCAAGGCTGACCGAAACGACCGTCATGTCAGGCCCCGCTCCACCACACTGGCCCGCAGGGCGGGCGTGCCATCCGGATTGGCCATCCGCGCCACGCCGCCGGCCCGCTTCATCACGAGATGGTGGCTGGCGGCCTCCGCAAAGCCAGGGCTCTGGCCCATCAGCAGGATGATGGCGCCGGGCCGCACGGCTCGCAGCTCGGCGATGAGCTCGAGCGCAGTGTCGGTTTCGAGGGCGCTGGTGGATTCGTCGAGCAGGAGCACGTCAGGCGCTTCGAGTTCGGCGCGGGCCAGCGCCAGGCGCTGCCTGTCGCCCGTCGCCAGGAGCTTGTCCCAGTCGCGATGCTCGTCGAGGCTCGCGGCGAGCGCAGAGAGCCCGTAACGGCGCAAGGCATCGGCAAGCGCATCGCCTGGACGGGTCAACGCCGTATCAAGAATCGTGCGCAGGCTGCCTTCGCTCAGGTGCAGGCTGTGCGGCACGACGGTCACCCGCGCTCCTTCCGGCAGGGAAATCTCGCCTCTGCCCCAAGGCCAGAGACCGGCGAGCGCCTGGATCAGCGCCGATTTGCCGAGCCCGAGTTCGCCCGAAAGATGCAAGGTCGCGCCGGCCGGCAGGGAGAAGCTGAGATCGGCGGCCAGGTTGCGGCCATCGCGATCGGTCAAGGTGACATCCGCGAGACACAGCAGAGTGTCAGGGCTTTGCTTCACGGTCAGATGATCATCCGGCCGGCTCTGTTCGACACGGTCGAGCGCGTCGGCCAGTTCGTTGACGCGCCGCGCGGCGGCCAGCCACTCGGCGATGCGCATGAAATTGTCGAGCACCCAGTTGAAGGCGTTCTGCACGGCGACAAAGGCGGCAGCGACTTGAACGACCCCGCCGAGCGACATCTCGCCGGAGAGATATTTCGGCGCGGCCAGCAGCAACGGAACGACCGGAACGAGCGCGCCGCTGCCATTGGTGATCCAGGTCAGCCTGCCGCGCTGGCGGATCATGGCGAGCCAGCGCTGCGCCAGGCTGTCATAGGTGCGCGCAACGGCGCGACGCTCGCCTGCCTCGGCGCGAGCGAGCGCGATCGGCTCGCCATGATCGCGAATGCGCATCAGGGCGAAGCGCAACTTGGCTTCGCCCTCGTTTCGAGCCGCAACGAGGCGCGGCAGCCGGCGGCCGACAACGGTGATCAGAAGCGAAACCAGCACCGCATAGAGGATTGCCGCCAATACGAGATAGGCCGGGATGGTGATCGCCCCCGAGCCGRCCGGAATCGTCAGCGCGCCCCCGATCTCCCAGAGGATCTCGATAAACATCACGATGGTGATGAAAGCCGACAGCAGACCTATGGCAAAATCGACGAGCGGTTCGGTTGCCMAGCGCACATCGTCGGCGATGCGATATTCGGGATTGGCCGGCTCGTCATTCGAGAGGCTCAGACGGAAGAAGCGTCGCTCTCCAACCCAGCCGTCAGCGAGCTTCGCCGTTACCCATTGCCGCCAGTGCACCTGGAGCGTCTCGCGCGTGACCAGGATGGCGACGCCGATACCGGCGACGATGAGCGCGAGCACCGGAAAGACCGCCATGGCGGTCAGCGCGCTCTCCGTGTCTTTCTTCTCCAGCGCATCGAAGAACCAGCCGTTCCAGCGATTGACGGTGACATTGACGAAGACGCTGAAGATGATCGATGCCGCCAGCGACAGCGTCCAGAACCAGGCCTTGCCACGGGTCGTTCCACGCCAGAAACCGCCGGTCAAGCCGGCAAAGCGCCAGGCGACCTGCCGATCGGAGGGCAGGCTTTCGGCAATGTCAGGCGCTTCGACTGACTTCAGCAAGAACGATGATCCCCCCGGATCGGAACAACACACGTCCACGCCCGGGTTTTCCCGATTGCCGCACACGCCTGCCAGCATGGCGCCTATCCTGCGCTCGATGAACCAAGGCTGAATGATTCTGACCTTGCGGCACCGATGCCACCCCGCAGTTTCGAACTGTTCTATTTATTCAATGAAAACAATACGTTGCACTACAACCCCCTCGCGCCTACTGAATTTCGCCATGTAAGAATCGGTCACGGCGAGGCAACGAGATGGGCGAGATTTCTGCAGGGGACGTAGTTGCGGCAATCGGCCGGAGCGACGAACTCATCATCCAGGAAACGCTGCGGACCAAGGCGACCACGCTCGAACTGCGTCGGGCGCTCGCCTTCGCAAAGGGCCCCGCCAATGCAAGCCCGGCCGCCTATCAGGCGTTGCCGGCGCGGATGCAGCGTCTCGTCGACCTGCTGACTGCTGCGCTCGAGGGATCGGCGCAGCCGCTCGGTCCCGCCCAAGGTGAGAAACCCAACCATCGGCGGGAGGACGCCCACCGTGCCGCTTGAACTGATCCATGACGAGAACACCGAGGCCGCCCGCGCCGCGCTGCGGCAGGTGGTTATGACGGCATTCTGCAACGCCTTGCACGATTCCCAGCTCGCCCCGATGACCGTGATGCGGCTCGCCGCCGAGGCAATCGGCTCGATCTATCGCGAGGTCTCCGATGCCCATCGCCATGAGGACGCTTGTCCATGCGGCTGGCGGCCGAGCCCGGAGCAGGATATCGACGCCCTGCAGGTGGCCCTGGCGCGTCTGGCAAGACCGGCGCCGATCCCCGATCTGAGGCTGGTCGAGGTTGCCGGCCGGGCTTAGATCATCGGTGATCTGAGTCTTCGGGTTTGCATCGGCTTTCCCGAAGGCCGCAATCCACTTTTCGGAACGATGCTTCAAGCGCGGGCACGCGCGAAAGCGCCAACGATCGAGGACGTGAGGACATGAACCAGAGCCAGGCGGCCCTTGCCGCAGCGCCCGGGGATGGCGAGACGCTGCTGCGCCTGCTCGAAACGCGCCGCTCGGTCGGGATGACGATGCTCAGCGAGCCGGGCCCGGATGCTGCAGCGCTGGCCCGCATCCTGACGATCGCCGCCCGCGTGCCCGATCATGGCGTGCTCGAACCCTGGCGCTTCATCGTGCTTGCGGGAGAAGCGCGCAAACGGGCAAGCGAGCGTGTCTCGCGGCTCTATGCCACCGAGAACGCGGCGATGGATGCCGAGAAGCGTGAGAAATTCACCGGGATCATCGGCCGCTCGCTGACCTATGCGCCCCTGATCGTCTTGGTCGTCAGCAAAAGCGACCCCGAGGCGCGCGTCCCGGTCTGGGAGCAGGATCTCTCCGCCGGGGCGGTCTGCATGAACCTGCTCACCGCAGCCCACGCGCTTGGCTTCGGCGCGAACTGGCTCACCGGCTGGGCCGCCTACAGCCCCGGCGTGCACGCCCTGTTCGGGCTTTCGAGCGGCGAGAAGCTCGCGGGCCTCGTCCATATCGGCACGGCGAAGGAAGCGCCGACCGAGCGCCGGCGCCCCGATATCGACGCGATCACCACCGTGTGGACGGGGACGGACTGACCCTGTTCCCGGTGAGTCTGCGTCAGACCAGCGCCGGGCTGGCAGTCGCGCCGATCGTCTGACCGAGATAGCTGCGCTCGAAGGTCTCCATCACCGTCGCCACCATCTTGCGGGCGACATGGAGTTGGTCCTCCTCGAAAGCGATGGCACGCGGCGAGTTCAGGACGATCTCGTAGCTCGGGAAGTAATCGACGAAATCGAAGCGCCGGTAGAGCTCCTCGGCGACGGCGCGCAGCACCGATTTCGAGGCGCTGTTGGCCACGATGACGTCGGCATCCTTGAACGTCGCGCCTAGCGGCACTGGCGAAACGGTGACGATGAAACGCATCTCCGGATGGCAGTGCTCGCGGATCAGCGTGATCGCGCCGAGCATGTCGTTCAAGGTCGCCTCATAGCCGTAGTCGACGAAGCGGAAGCGCTCGGGCATGCGCGAGAGCCAGGTCGGGCCGGGGTGGATATTCATGGCGAGCCCGGTCTCGGAGTCGAGCCAAGTCTCGGTCAGCCCGAGCGTGAAGAAACAGATCCGCGCGTCCCTGATTCGCGAGGTCGCGGCCGTCAGGCGCTTGCGGTTGGCAAGCGCGGTCTGCTGGTCGAGCAATCTCAGGCCGCTGGCGTGCGGATCGAACCACTGGTCAGGGGCAAGCTCGATCAGCCCTTCATTCGGATAGGGTTCGTCGAGCAGGACGCGCTTGAGCTCATGCGTCATGGACCGCACCGAGTACTTGTTGAGCGCGCCGCGACTCAAACTTCCGCGCGCCGCACCACCGCCGCGGCCCGTCGCCTCGTTCCAGCTCTCGAAATGCTCAGCGGGAACGCCATGGCCTTCGAGCAGGAGCGACAGCCCACGCATCATCAGGACGTTCTCGACCTCGCGCGCGAAGCAGGAGCCCATCGTAAAAATCGGCCAGGCCGGATCGATCTGGAACTTCGGCTTATGCTCGACCGAGAGATAGTTGCCGGTCGTCAGTCGCTCCTTGGCCATGCGCTCGGGCTTGCCCGAGATCCAGCCGCGCACCGGATTGCCGCGCATGATCGTGAGCGCGGTGCCCGCGTCGTATTCGATCTTCATGGTCTGCTCCTGCCGCTCCTGGCCGTCGACACCATGCCGCCGACCTCTTTCAGGGTGTTCGGTTCAGGCGCCCCCACAGCTTACGCGCTGCGGGGAAGCTCGCCCTCCCCCTTCAACAATCAGGGTTCAGGACAACGGGTCAGCCTCACATCCGGTGGGGAACGCCGTTCCTGTCGAGGAAGTCACGCATGCGGTCGTAGGAGGCGGCATAGCTCTTCGCGAGCGTGTTGAGCTGCGCTTCCTGATAGACGGCTCGCCACCCGCCTTCGGCGAGGGCGGACTCCGGCACGACAGGGATCTTCAGGGTCTCGGCCAGCTCCTGGCTGCGCGTGTCATAGGCGACGAGAACGCCCGGCACGCCCTGCGCCACCGCCGGCAGCACGCCGTGGACGCGGTAGCCGACCGCAAGATCGAGCCCCTGCGCAAACGCGTCATAGCGCTCGACATCGAAGAAGGTGAAAAGCTGTTTCTCGTAGATCCGGCGCATCGCCGCATCATCGGCGCCGCTCCACCAGCCGGTGTGAACGAACTCGGCCACCGCCTTCTCCATCGCCTTCTCGTCGCGCAGGAAGAAGGCTTTCTCCTCCTGCTCGCCATGCGAGGACATCACCATCTCGCTCTGGCGATCGACCTTGAGAAGCGCGGCCTTCTGGTTGCGCAGATAGGCCTCCGGGTCGGCGGTATAGCTCTTGTCCGCCTCGCGCCTGAGGCTGAAGGCGACCTTGCGGATCTCGCGCTGGTCCGGAACCCGGATGGCGAGATCGCGCTTGCGGGTCCGAAAGATCGAGGGGCAGCCGACCACCTCGACATTGCGAATGCCGTTATGGCGCAGCGTCTCGGCGCTGAAGGCGCCGCGCACGCCAATGGCGGCGCAGCGGTCGGAAACGATCTGCCAGAACCGCTTCGAGGCGTCCGGCAGTTCAATGGCGCGGTTCTGGCTCGCCTGCGCGCCGACGCCGATGGCGTAGACCGGCAGCTTGACCTTCTCCAGCACCTCGACGGCACGGAACCACTCCATCTTTTCATGGATGAAATTCGAGCCGCGGACGAAGACGTAGTCGAACTCGCTGGCATAGCGCTCGATATCGGCCTCTGTCGGATTCATGATCTTCATCGGCTCGAGATGCGCATAGCGCAGCAGCTTGAGCGTCGAGTCGAAGACGATCATGTCGCCGATGTTGAAATAGTCGGAGAGTAGCTTCTCCATCGGTGCCCGGTACCAGCGCACCTTGTCGTGCTCGTAGACCTCTCCGGCCGGGTAGATCACCAGTGCGCGCAGCTTTTTCTCGGTCGCGATCGGGGCGAGGCCCGAGCCGGGCGCGATCTTGCCGCTCTCGGCATCGAGCACCGCAATCTCGCGCGGCCGACCGTCCGCGAGCCTGGGCAGCGGGATGGTGAGCTCGGCGACGACGGCATCGCCGGTTATCACCGCGCCCGGCTGGATCGTCGCATAATCCTGGCCGTCGAGCCGCAGGCGCAGCGCCGGCCAGGCCCCATCGGGACGCCTCGCGACGGAGACGACGATCTCGTTCGTTGTGGCACGCAGAATTTTCAAGGCTGGTCCTTCACGATGTGAATCTTGACGCGGACGAGGTCGCGCTCGGGACCGAGCTTGCAGTCCTTCACCCGCATCCGGGTCATGAACAGGAACGCCTCGTCCCCGGTCGTTTCGAAATTGCGCGAGGTGGAGTCGGGGTCGGCAACCGCGCCATAGGCGTAGCGGGTCGTGTCAGCGCAGTTCTTGCTCCACATCGTCGGATGCACGACGAGCGTCTGCAGCGGCGACCAGCGCAGCAGATCCGCGGACCAGCTATAGGCGACGCGGCCGCCCGCGATCCCCTGGCTGGGGTCGGGACCGAGATGGAGCACCGCCAGATAAAGTCCGCTCGGCTCGTGCTTCGTGACGGAGCCGACCGTGGTCGGCAGTCCCTTGAGCGGCTGGCAGGGCTTCGCCTGCGACAGGTCCTCGCGATAGGGATCGACCGCGCGCACCGTGTAGTCGGTGCCGTCAAAGGCCCGCCACGAGGCGGCATCCTTGATGTCGGTGCTGCGGAACAGGCAGACGCCACCCTTCTGGCCCTCGCCGCCGGTGGTCGCGATCAGCGCATACCAGGCGCCGTCCCGCTCGATGATGTTGGACGGGTTGAAGAAACCGCGATGGCGCCCCTGGCCGACATCCTGGCGGAACGCCGGCGCGGCGACGAGCTGGCGCGGCTCTGCGCTGAAATGGCGCCCGCCATCAGTCGAATGCGCTGCCGTTACGACATTGTACCAGCAGCTCATCCTGTCCTTGAAGTGGCAGGCATTGCCGTAGCGGTCGGCATGGTATTCCGCATGCATCAGCCCGAAGACGTCGCGACCGTCGCTGGTCCATGTCGCGGTCAGCCAGTTCTTGTCGCTGAACTCGCTCGGGTCCGGACTGCTCTTGGCCTCGAAGGAGACCGAACAGGAAATCCCGATCCGGTCGAGGCTGGGGCCGGCCATGGCGCGGTTGCGGTAATTGCTGGCGAAGGCGACCACCGCGCCGTTCTGATTGCGGAAGGCCCGCAATGGCGCGTCTGGAATATGCCATTCCTCGCAGCGCTGGCGCGACCAGGCGTAGACGGTCTCCTCCGTGGCGCCGGGAACGATCTCGACGCGATAGCCGGGAGCCTGCGCAAATGACAGGTGCGGAACGGCGAGCAGCGGCAAGGCCGCCAGCGTGGCCGCAAGGATGGTGCGTTCCACCATCAGGCCACCTTTCGTTCGGCCTCGGGAATGGCGGGGGCGACCGCCGCCCTGACCGCCGGGGCGCGCATCTTGGTGTCGACCTTGTTCTCGACCAGGAAGTCGCGCATCGCGGCGTAGACCTGGGCATAGGTCGTGTTGAAGCGGTCGAACCGCGCCTGATCCCAATGCTCCTCCAGCCTGAAATCCTGGCCGGAGAAAACGTCGAAGCTCGGGATCTGGAAGGTCTCGGCGAACTCGACCGTGCGGCTGTCATAGGTGAAGTAGATCGAGGGCGTGCCGTTGGCGAGCGCCATCAGGTTGCCGTGCAGCCGGTAGCCCAGCACGAGGTCGAGGCTGCGTACGAGATTCTCGTAATCGGCAACCACGTCCGAATAGAACATCCGGCCGCGATAGAGCGCCTCCATCGCCTCATCGAGGTACCAGGAGGTGGCCCACTCGTTTCCGCGCAGCGCCGCCATCGCCTCCTCCTTCTGCTCCGGCGTTCCCAGCGCGAGTTTCTTCTCCTCGATCTCGCCCTGCGCCATCAGCGTCGCCTCGAACCGGCCCGCCAGCGACTTCACGAGGTCGCGGTGGAAGGTGAGGTAGCGCTTGATGTCCTGCGCATAGGTCGGCGAGACCTCGCGCCGCAGCGTGATGCCGACCTTCTTCACGCTGTCGAGCGCAGGCAACTTGATCGCGAGATCCGGCCTGTTGGCGCGGAACGCCGTGGGGCAACCGATGATCCGGACATTCTTGATGCCGATCTCGTTGAGAATCTCGGCCGAATAGGTGCCGCGCACGCCGAGCGAGGCGGTCGAATCCGCCATCAGCCTGAGCACGGTCTTGGTGTCCTCGCTGAGCTCCAGCTTGCCGCTGACCGGCGCCTGCGCGCCAATGCCGAAGGCGATGACCGGTATCTTTAGCCGGCGCAGCACATCGGCCGTCTGGTTCCATTCCATCTCGGCATGGACATAGTTCGAACCGCGCAGGAAGACGTAGTCGTATTCCGCGTTCAACCGGTCGATCAGCGCCATGTCCGGATTGGCGATCKGAAGGACGTCGAGCTTCTCGAAATTCAGCAGCTTCAACGAGGAGTCGAAGACGAAGGCGTCGCCGATATTATGGTAGTGGTTGATATGGCTCGCGAGATCCGCGTGCTGGTACCAGCGCACATTGTCATGGTCGTAGACCTCTCCCGATGGGATCATGACGAGGATGCGGGCCATGGTTCTGTCTCCCCTGGTTTTCGTGTCGGCTTCTTCTGGCATCAGGCGATCATCGGCGTGGCCGCGCGGCTGGCCGGAACCGGCATGCCGCGCTGCTCGATCAGGCGCTGGTAGAGCGCGATATGCTGGGCGGCGCAGTCGATATGGGTGAGCGGACGGGTGATCCCGGCGCGCAGGCGCGACCAGAGATCGGGCTCGCTCAGGGCGCGCGTCATGCAGTCGACCAGATCCTCCGAGCTGCCCGAGCGGAAATGCAGGCCGTTGACCTCGTCGACGATCTTCTCGGCCATGCCACCGATATTGCTCGAAAGGATCGGGCGGCCGTGGAAATAGGCCTCCTGGATCACGATCGGCGAGTTCTCCCACCAGACCGAGGGCATCACCACCCAGTCGACCGAGCGCATCAGGTTCGGCATCTCGTGGTTCTGGAAGGCACCGCAGAAACGCACCCGCCGGCCGGCATTCTCGACGAGTTCGGCGAACTTCTTCTTGTAGGCCTCGGGCTGGCGCTCGAGATTGCCGCCATAGACGAGCAGGATGGAATCCTCACCCCAGACGGCTTCCGGGATGCGGGTGACCGCATCGATCAGCACATCCGCCCCCTTGTAGGGCGTGAGCTGGCCGAAATAGGCGAAGCGCGAACGCCGTGCCGTCTTGTCCGGCAAGGGCCGGGGCGGTGCGACCTCGGCAACGTCGATGCCGTTCTCGATCACCGAGAAGCGATCGGCCGAGAGGCCCCAATCCTGGTAGCGCTCGGCCAGGAAGCGGCTCGGCGAGATGAAATGATCGGCGAGATTGAGCATGCCCCGGATGAAGGTCTCGCGCGCCAGGAAGCGGCCGGGCGCGATATCCGGGAAGCAGGCATTGCAATCGGTCGGCGAGGCCCGGTAGCAGAGCTTGAAAGCGCCGGTCTTCACCATCTGGCCGTGATGATGGCAGATGCTGAGATATTCGTGGAAGGTCACCACGATGAGAGCGTCGGGCAGCGTGTCCCGCACCGCGAACAGGCATTCGAGCCCGAGCCCGATGAAATGGTGGAAATGCACCACATCCGGCTTCAGGTCGCGCAGCACGCGGACGAAATCGCGCTCAATCTCCTCGGTGTTCCGGTTCGAGAGCAGGAAGTGATCGTATTCCTCGGCGTAGTAGAGTAGCTCGCCGCCGCGCTGGCGCAGGCTCATCAGTGCCGTACCGGCGTGACGCGGCGTCGGCGAGCCGACACGGGCAAGGTAATGCGCGTCGAGGCCTTCGCTTGCCTGCAGGCCCTTGTGCAGATTGTAGGAGGCGATTTCGGCGCCGCCGAGAGACAGGGTCGGGTGTCCATGGGACACGACGAGTACGCGCATCATCATCCTCGCATGTTCGAAACGGCCAGCGCCCAGCGACGGTCGAAGCTGGAGCGGTCGGCGAGCTGGGCAAGCGAGACCAGATGCGGCCGCGCCATCTCGCCATCATCGACGACGTAAACCTCGACCTCCGGCACCCAGAGCGAGGGGAAGCCGTTCATCCTGAGCTTCAGGCAGAGATCGAGGCCCTTTTCGGCCGTCGTGAAGTAGTTGCGGGCGAAGCCCCCGGCTTCGATGAAGGCGGCGCGCGACATCACACAGCATTCGGTGGCGCCGGCCGCGACTTCCATCGGACCGAGATTGCCGATCGCCTCCAGGGGATAGCCGACGAAGCGATTGAAGACACGCCGGCTCGGCCCCTCCCCTTCCATCCAGGCGCCGGCCCAGCGGATCGAGTTGTCTTCGAAAAGCAGCGTGGGGCTCGCGACGCATTGTCCGCCACGCGCCTTGAAGGCGCGCTCGAGCCGGCCAAGCCAACCGGGCATGCGGATCTGCGCGGCCCCCGAGAGTAACGCGATGGTCTGGAAGCGGCAGGCGCGCGCGCCGGCCTCCATCGCGTCGCAGGCGTCCTCGACCCCATCGACGAGCGCAAGCCGCACGGCGAGGCCGTAGAAGCGAGCAAGCCGGCGTGCCTCGGCACCGACCCGGTCAAAGCTCTCGCCGGGGACCGCGAGCACGATAGGCACCGGGCGTATCTCGGGGTCGATCGCAAGCAGGGCGAAGAGCGAGGAGAGCTCGCGCTGGCGATGGTCGAGGCCGATCACCAGCCCCAGATTCGCATCAGCCTTGAAGGCGCCGATATCGATGGTCTCGATCACGCGCGGCGGGGCGATCTCGGCGGCCTGCAAGGCGGGAGCGATCTGGCGTTCGACCACTGAGGCTGCGGTCGAGGATTTCGGATCAAGCAGCGCGAAGACGCGTTCGAGCGTGCGCCGCGGCTGGCCGCGCCCGGCCTCCAGGGGCAGGAAGGCAGGGCCGGATCCCTCGATCTCGAACTCGAGATAGAGCGGCTGGCCGGGCTCAGGCGTGAGCTTCGGTGCGAAGACGATGAAGCCGTGGCTGTTGCGCCGGCCGCCGAGCATATGGGCAAAGCGCGGATCGCCTGCAAAGGCATCGGCGACGTCCGGACGCGACACGCGTGTCCAGACGCGGTCGAGCACGCAGGACTGGCTTCCGGAGCGCAGCGTCACCGCGCTGACATGACGGTCCGGATCGAACAGCCAGCCGATGATCAGGGTGCCGGTGCCCTCCACGATGGTCGCGTCGTCGATGCCGGCCCGCACCGGCGCCTCCAGCAATGCGACCGTGTCGCGGCCGTCGAAGCGCTGCGAGGCACGCCGGAGCTTGTCGGACGTCGCCTGCGGCGCGCTGCCGCGCTGCAGCCCGTCGCGCAAATGGCCGGGAACCGTGATCGGTTCGAGCAGGACATGGCGCTCATAGACATCGAGCGCGCGCCAGCCATCCGTGGCGCGGAAGAACAGCCGCTCGATCTCGCTGGGATGGCGGATCTGGCATTCTTCGAGCAGGCCGAAGAAGCCTCGCGCGCCGTCGGCAAGATCGTCGCGCTCGAAGGTTCCTGCCTCCAGAACGGCGAAGGACAGCCCGCCATGGGCGATGAGCAGCTTGGTCCGGCCTGCCGTGAAATCGGAGGTCCAGCCCTGAATGAAAACGCCGTCGTCGATCGGCCCCATGACCTCGACGAAGCCGCCGGGCTTGGCGATTGACTGGAGCAGCATCGAGGCTGCACGCAGGCGGCGCGGATTGGGTTTTCCGGCGAGCAGGATCTCCAGGAGCCCGTCGACAACCATCGGGAAAGCCTGCCCCGAATCCTCGGCAAGGCCGGCAAGGAAGGATTGCAGCGGCAGCGGCTTCGACGCTAGCACGAGGCGCAGCGGCCGGCCGGGGCGACCGAGCAGCAGGGCGCCGGAACCGGAGCGGTCGGTCGCGGGCGCGGGTGCGAGGCAAAGGAAGCCGATGGCTGCCGAGGCTTCGGCCTGCGGCCGGCGCCAGGTCAGCGCCATGGTCTCGGCCTTGTTGCGCGGATTGCCGTCGACGGCGACAGGCACCTTGCCCGGCATCGCGTCGCAGGTGCTCATGATCAGGATGGCGTTCTCGCCGAGCGGCGTCCAGGCGACGGTCGGCGCCGGGCTGATCCGGGTCTGATCGGGGACGATCACTTCACTCATCGCATCACCGGTCCAGCAGGATCAGGGTCAGGGTCACGAACCACATCAATGCAGCGAGCCCGGAGAGCGAGCCGAGCAGGATGGTCGCCTGCCGCATCGGGCGCTGCGCCTCCTTGCGGATCGTGACCAGGCGCTCATCGAAGCTGCGCAGCGTCGCATCGAAACGGAGCTGGAAGACATCGAGCTCGGCCAGGCGCTGGGAAATATGGTCGGCGCGCGCGGCCTCCGCGGCCTCGTCGCGCTGTACGCCGCTGCCCGCCATGCGCGTCGTCATCTCTTCGAGTTTCTCGACGAGTTCCTTCTGGGCGAGCTGCCCACGCCGGTTGAGCGCGATCAACGCCTCGACGCGATCGAAGAAGCGCGCAAGCGGCACCGCGATCGCAGCCTCGGCTGCGAGCTCGGCCGGCGGCGGCAATCTGAGCTCGAGCTCGACATCCGTGCTCGGAGAGACGCCGACGATGCTCAGTCGGTCGCGGGCTGCGACCAGCGTGTCATCGAGTTCCATCGCAAAGGCATGGCGCCCGTCGCCAATGCCGTTGCGGCGAAGGTCGATGCGGCTCTGGTCGGCGACGGCTTCCATCGCAACCCGCCCATCAAGCTTGAGCCGGACCTTGAGCCGCTCCTCGGGACGGGTTTCATCCCAGATCCAGCCATGCAGGCGGTTGCCGTCGAGGGCATCGACACGGCCATTGAGGCGCGCCGGCACGACATTGGGCAGCCGCTCGGTTCCGTCGGGATCGCGCATGACCGTCATGCCGCCTCCGCGAGTGTGAGCCTGTCGAACAGCGCGAGATGCGCCGTGGTGCATTCAGCGATGGTCGGCTGGGGCCGGATGCCGTCGACGAGGCGATCCCACAGGCCCTTCTCCTCGACCGCGCGCCGCAAGGTGCGGGCAAGCTGGGCTGGATCGCCCGGCCGGACATGCAGCCCGTCGATGCCGTCCCGCACCATCTCGGCCATGCCGCCGATGCCGCTGGCGATGACGGGGCGGCGGTGCTGGAACGCCTCCTGGATGACGAGCGGGGCGTTCTCCCACCAGATCGAGGGCATCACCACCCAATCGATCTCGGCCATCAGCTCCGGCATCTCCTCGCGACGATAGGGACCGCAATGGGTGACCGTGCCGTCCGAGGCCGCGAGCGCCGCCTCGAACTCCGCAACGAAGGCCTCGCTCTGGAACGGTGCCCCGCCATGGATGCGTACTTCGAAGCCGCGCAGGCCCGAGGCGCTGAGCAGCGAGGCTGCCTTGACCAGCTCCACAACGCCCTTCCAGGGATTGACGTTGCCGAAATAGCCGAAGCTGGCACGGGGCCCGCGCTTGGCCCGGTGCGGTGCCGGCTCGTGAGCCGGGCGCGCGTTCTCGATGATGTCGATGCGGTCGCCCGCCAGCCCCCAGTCGACATAGCGCTGGCGCAGGAAGCGGCTCGGCGCGACGAACTGATCGACCGCTGCGAGATGGGTCTTCAGGAAGCGCTCGCGCAGCAGGAAGCGGTCGGAGCCGATTCCGGGAAAGCAGCCCCGGCAGCGTGTCGGAGAGGCTGCGGTGCAGCGCTCCTTGTCGGTCGGCCGCACCATCAGCCCGTCATTATGGCAGATCGGGTAATAGTCATGCAGCGTCATCACGATCTTCACCGCCGGCAGGAGGCGCCGCGCCAGCGTCAGGAACTCGGCCCCGATCAGCACGAGATGGTGGATGTGAATCACATCCGGCCGGTATTCCTGGAGCAGGCCGGCGAGATCCTGAAGGGTGCCGTAGTGATCGATCTGGCTGAGATAGAAGCGGTCGAAATGGCCACTCCACAGCAGGACATCGCCATCGGTTCCGGTAGCCTGCAAGGCCGTGCCGGGATGCGCCTCACGGTGGATCGCGTTGGTTGCGCCGAGGAAGAGCACGTCGCAGCCCTGCTCGCGGTAACCGCCGGCGAGGTCGTGAGCCAGAATCTCGGTGCCGCCGGGATGCAGGTCGGGATGGTTATGAGCGACGACGAGGATGCGGCGGCTCATCGGCTGCGCTCCGGCTTGGTCGCGATCAACACGTCCTGGTAGTGCGGTGCGTTGATGCCGCGCCAATGGCCGCGTCCAAGGCTCTCGACGAACAGCCCGGCAGCTTGCGTCTGCGCGATCAGGAACTCCTCCTCGATGCCGGCGGCAGCGAGCGGCGCCTCCTCGATCGCGTACCAGCCCGGCCCATCGCGCCAGCGCTTGAATTTCAGGCGCTCCTGCCCCGTCGGCTGCCCGTCAATGGCGAAGGCGGTCAGGAACAGGCGTCCGCCCGGCGCAAGCAGGCGGCAGGCCTCCTTGAGGTAGACCGTCAGTTCCTCCGGCGGCAGATGCGTCGCCACAGAGACCATCGTGATGAAATCGAAGCTCTGGTTCGCGAAGCCGAAAGCGACTTCGGTGCCGGGCAGCGAACCCTGCGGATTGTAGAGGGGATGAGCGATGTCAAGCCGCTGAAAGCGGAAGCGCGGGTAGACCGGCGTGATCGTCTGGGCACACCAGAGGATGCCATCCATCACGGGGTCGACGCCGTCATAGCTCGCTTTCGACGGATCGAGATACTGCGTCAGCGGCACCGCCATGCGGCCGATGCCGCAGCCGATGTCGAAGACCCGCTCCGTCGGCTTCAGGCGGCCGATCCGGACGTAATGGCCCAGGAATTCCGCGCCGATCTCGCGGTAGTCGCCGTCACCGACAAAAATGTTCTCGGCCGGGGGATGCGGCAGGAAGCGATTGGTACGGATATGGTCGAGCAGCCAGTCGAATTCCTTGCCGGGGGGGCTGAGGATCGTGCCCGGGCTGGGCTCTATGGGACGCAGTGCCAGGGTCGCCGTCATGCAGCGCTTGCCCTCCTGAGGACGGTACGGGGAAGAATTTCGGCGTCGCGCGCGGGCGCGGCCTTGCGCGGCAGAGCCGATTCATCGGCCATCAGCGCTTCGATCTGGGCGTCCCAGCGGCCCGTCTGCAGCCAGGCATTGTGCTGCGAGGCAACGCCGCGGGTGTAATCCAGGCTCTTGGAGATCGACTGGCGCTCGAGATGGTAGAGCGCGACGGACGGCACATATTTGATACCGAAGCCGGCCTGCCGGATCTTCAGGCAGAGGTCGCTATCCTCGTAGTCGCCGATGACATAGCTGTCGTCGAAGCCACCGACCTCGTTGAAGAGCGCACGCGGCAGCACGATGCAGGCACCGGTGACGCCGGGTACGAGCCGCTCGACATTGGCGGGCCGATAGCTGCCCGGCATGCCCTTGAAGTAATGATGGTTGAGCCAGACGCCGTGACGGTCCCGCTTGAAAAGGAGGCCGGCATGCTGCAGCGAGCCGTCGTCATAGAGCAGTTTCGGCCCGACTGCGCCGACACGCCCGCGCCGGTCGAGCTTGCGCGCCAGCGCGGGMAGCCAGCCGGCCTCGCTCGGGATCACATCCGAATTGACCATGGCGAGCACATCGCCACGCGCCGCCTCGGCCCCGGCATTGCAGGCGGCCGAGAAACCGCCATTGCGGCCCATCACCACGAGCTGGATCGGCAGGCCATAGGCAAGGTGCAGGCCGCCGAGCAGATGCGCGACCTCAGCCTCATGCTCGGGGGAATCGAGCACATAGATCAGCTCGGCCTTCTCGACGAACCAGGGATCGGCCGCAAAGGCTGACACCTGGATCCGCAGAAAGTCATAGACCCGGTAGAGCGGGACCACGACCGAGACACTCGGCCGATCCGGCAAGGAGCCGATCGTCCGCACACGTGGCTCCGGCAGGCTGTCGCGCAGCGCGGACTGGCACGCGGCAAGCACGGGAGCGAGGCTCTGCTGCAGGATTTCAGCCGTAAGATGCTGCGGCGGGATCGAGGCCAGGGCCCGGGCGCGGATGGTCGCAATGTCGGCGGGCTGCGTCGCCGGGCGCAGGAAAAGCGTGGTACCCGATCGCAGCTTCAGCTCGCAGCGCGGCTGCAGGACCGGAGCGCCGCAGGCATAGTCGGGCACGAGACCGAGGAAGCCGGTCACGGCCCGGTTGTCGCCGCCGGGCTCTGCCATCACGGCCGGGAACCGCGCGATCCGGTCACCGATCGGGCTCGGCGCGCCGGTGCTGCGGTGAATGAGGATCTGATCGAGCAAGCCGTCCAGATCGCGGTACCACCCCCCGAGCAGCAGGCCGGCAGAGGTCGAGACGGCGAGATCGAGCTCGGCCGAGGGCAGGTCGTCGTGACGACGGACGCTCTGGACCGGCAAGGGCAGTCGCCTCTGCATCTCGATCGCGAGCAGGCGCCCCTGTTCGGACTGGCCGGCCAGTTGCTCGACGAGCCAGCTGCGCAGATCGTCGCGCTCACTGGCCTTCCCGGCCCACCAGCGGCCAAGCGTCGGCGCCGTGGCGCGCTCGGGAAGGGCCCGGACGATCAACCCGACATCGCTTTGCAGGACGAGCAGCCCCGCTCCGCGCGGCTGGGGCTCATCAAGGACTAGGTGCAGCGAGCGGCGGGCACTCCGGTCAGGTTTGCCGAGCCTCGGATTCGCAGCGATACGCGTCAGGCTTGCGGGGCCGAGCCAGTATGCCACCTTGATCGCGTCGAGGCGCCCGGGCACCGAGGATTCAAGAAGGATCTTACCGTCGGGCAGCGCAGCGACCGGCAACACAGGCGTCGGTTTGCGGGAAAGTGCGAGCAGGAACTGGCGCAAGAAGGCGAGATAGGCGGTCGTCTCCCGCAGGTTGAACAGGGTTGGCCAGGTCGCGATCAGGGCGTTTGCCAGGGCAATCCTCGCGGCCGGCGTCAGCTCGCGCAGAATCTCGGGCGCCTCCGCCATTGCATGCACGAATTCGGGATCGAAGGAGACGGCCTGATCCGGACCGAGATTGCCACCGGACAAGGTCGCGACGATCTCGTCATGGCCGGAATGCCGGAAGACAGAGACGATCCGGGTGCGCCCGTCGCCTAGACCCAGCGTCAGCGAGGCGGAGGAAACGCGCCGCTCCCGGCTTGCCAGCGATACGACCTGCCGATCAGCGAGCGGTCCGTCGAGGCTCCAGCTCAGCAGGAACACGGAACCACAGAGCCGCAGCAACTCGGGATTGGAGTTTTGGTCTCCGACCAACTGGGTCGTCGTGATCGTCAACATGGCTCAACTTCCGACGTGTCAGGGTGCGACGCCGGCCGGGAGTAGCCGGCGTCGCGAGGTCGTTACGCGACGGTGAAGTAGGAGTTCGGATCGCTCTGGACGTCCTCGGCGGTGACGCCGACGAGAGTGAGCGAATCGCCGTTGCCGAGATCGACAACCGCATTGCCGTTGACCGTCGTCGTCCGCGCGGCGAGGTCGTCTGCCGAGGTAACGCCGGTGCCGTTGATGTCGGAGGCGATCTGCAACATGTCGTGACCGGCATCGAAATCGAGCACGAGATCGTTGCCGCCGCCCCCTTCGAAGACGAAGACGTCGTTGCCGGCACCGCCGGACAGGATGTCGTTGCCCTCCCCGCCGAAGAGCAGGTCGTCGCCCGAACCACCCTGGAGGATGTCGTTACCCTCGCCGCCCATCAGGACATCGTTGCCCGAGCCGCCCTGGAGCAGGTCGTTGCCGAGACCACCCTCGAGCACGTCATTGCCGGAGCCGCCCTGGAGGATATCGTTCCCTTCGCCACCGATGAGAACGTCGTTGCCGGAGTCGCCCTGCAGCAGGTCGTTCCCCTCGCCACCCATGAGCACGTCATCCCCCTGGCCGCCGGAGAGCAGATCATTGCCCTCGTCGCCGGAAAGGACATCGTCGCCTTGACCACCGAAGAGGATATCGCGCCCCTCGCCACCGAAGATGACGTCATCGCCTTGGTCGCCGAAGAGGACATCGTCGCCGTCTTCGCCGAACAGGACGTCTGCTCCATGGCCGCCCTTGACGACGTCGTCGCCGGCACCGGCATGAATCACATCGCTGAACCGTGTCCCGATCAAGAAGTCGTCGAACGCGCTGCCTTCTATCGTGGCCATAGTCACCTCCTGGAAATGAACTGAGGCGCCCCGAGGGTCTCGGCGCGCATTCGCCAAAACACCTCGCAAAACGGCGCCGCCCCAATGACGATCAGATGACTCGTCATTGCTCAACGGAGCTAAGCCTACCGAATATGTGCGATGCAGCAAGAGATTTGTTGTGACAATATTATGGCGCGAAAAGATTTACTGGCGTTAATTCTCTAATTGCCAGACGTTATACATTGAATGAATTTCAAAATTCGAAATATAAATCGAAACGTATTCTTACTTTGCTGAATTCACTGCGAAAATTCGCACCGACCGCCCCTGTTCAGTCCTCCCGGAATGCCCGGTTGAAGCTCTCGGCGAAGGGGGCCAGCAGATAGTCCACGGCGCGCCGCGAGCCGTTCACGATCAGGACCTCTGCGGCCATGCCGGCATGAAGGGTGACCTTGTTCTGGGCGAGACTCTCTGGCGTGATCTCGGCCCGGACAATGAAATAGGCGACGCCGGACTTCTCATCGACAAGCTGGTCGGCAGCGACATAGGTCACCTTCGAGATCAGCGGCGGCATCAGCCGCGCATTGAAGGCGGTCAGCCGCACCCGCGTCTCGGCACCGAGCTTAACCGAGTCGATGTCGCGCGGATCGACCTTGGCCTCGACGATCAGGGGCTCGCGCTCGGGCACGATGTCGAGAATGGCCTCCCCGGCGGCAATCGCACTTCCGGCGGTCCGCGCCCGGATATTGGCGACGATACCCTCCTGCGGGGACATGACCACGAGGCGGCGCAGCACGTCCTCAGCCTGGACGATGCGCTCGACCACCTCGGACAAGGCGAGCTGGCTATCCTGCAGATCCTTGGCGATCTCGTTCTGCCGTTCGAGGCCGAGCGAGGTGATCTCGAGCTGCGCGCCTGCGACCGCCTGCTCCGCCTTGGCCTTGCGGGCCGCGGCCTCGCCACTGCGTCCGGCAAGCTCGCTCTGCTTGGTCTGGAGTTCGACAAGCTGGCTGCGCTTGGCATAGCGCTTCTCGTAGAGGTCCCCGACCACGCGGACCTCCTCGTCGATCAGGCTACGCTGAAAGCGCGTCGCCTCGATCTGGGCCTGAAGCGCCTCGGTCTCGGCCTGATGCTGCTCGATGACACGCTTCTGGATGCTGATGCGCCCGTCATAGACCTGGGTGCGCGCCTGGAAGAGCTTGCGTTCCGCTCTGATCACCTCCTGCGCAATCGGCGTTCCGGCCATCTTGAGATCAGTGGGAAAGTCGATCTCCGTCGCGTTGTTCTGCTCGGCGCGCAGCCGGGCCAGCCTGGCCTCGAAGCCGACGCGCTTGCCGTGGAGCTGCTGCAGCTCGGCGCGGGCACGTGCATCCTCGAGCCTCAGCAGGGGCTCATCCTTGACGACGCGGTCCCCTTCAAGCTTGAGCAGCATCTTCAGGACGCCGCCTTCGAGATGGCTGACGGTCTTGCGCTTGCTGTCGACCACGACGGTACCGACCGCGACGGCGGCATTGTCGAGCCTTGCCGTCACCGCCCAGGCCCCGAAGCCGCCGAAGCCGATCGCGATCGCGCTGACACCGGCCAGCACGAGATTGCGCAGCGAGGGCATCCGCTCCTCCGGCTCCTCGACGGGAGTGACCGGAATGAGCGCGCGGCTCGTGCTCATGGGGGCTGGGAGCTTGCTCATGCCGTCACCTCGCGGGGCTTGCTCATGCCGGTCTGCGACTTGGGTTCGATCTCGACGAGGCCACCAGGCGTGATCATGCCGGCGATCGCGGAACGCGGTCCGAACTGGGCGATCCTGCCCTCGCGCAGCACCAGGATCTTGTCGACGATCTGCATCACCGAGGGGCGATGCGCGATCAGGATGACCATGGCACCGCCCTCGCGCGCGGCATTGATGGCGCGAATCAGGCTCTGTTCGCCTTCCGCATCAAGATTGGCATTGGGCTCGTCCAGCACCAGCAGGCGCGGCGCGCCGTATAGCGCCCGGGCAAGGCCGATACGCTGGCGCTGGCCGCCCGAGAGCTTGAAGTCGCCGTCATTGACGTTCGTGTCGTAGCCGAGCGGCATGCGCCCGATCAGCTCATGCACGCCGGCAGTCCGAGCGGCCTCGAGAATGGCCTGCGGCTCCGGAATGCGCATCCGGGCGATATTGTCGGCGATGGTACCGTTCAGCAGCGAGACCGATTGCGGCAGATAGCCCACCATGGCGCCGAAGGAGGCGCGCTCCCAGAGATAGACATTGTGACCGTCGAGATAGACGCCGCCGACATTCGGCTTCAGAACCCCGACGAGCAGCCGCGCCAGAGTCGATTTGCCGGCTCCGGACGGGCCGACGATGCCGAGCACTTCGCCCGGCGACAATGAGAACGAGACACTCTTGATGACGGTCTGCTCTGCCCCGGTCGGAGCGTAGACGACGCGGTCGATCACCAGATCGCCCTGGGTCGGTGGATTGGCGGTGGTCTGGCGCC
Organism: Allobosea sp. 05T439; assembly: GCF_056396005.1. NCBI lineage: Bacteria > Pseudomonadati > Pseudomonadota > Alphaproteobacteria > Hyphomicrobiales > Alloboseaceae > Allobosea > Allobosea sp. 05T439. The sequence goes on from NZ_JBFTKP010000008.1 coordinate 164,002, forward strand.
GTGACGAGCCGAGCAGCAGCAGATCGCGCACGCGCTTCCACGCGGCGGCCGCGAGCACCCATTGCCGCCAGTCGGAGATCATCGAATCGAAAGGCGCCAGCAGGCGGCCGAGCAGGATGCTCGCCGCCATCAGCGTGCCCACCGAGACTTCGTTCTTGATGATCAGCGTGGCACCGGTCGCATAGATCGCGAGCTGCATCGTCATGCGCGACGCGCGGGTCACCGCTGCAATCAGCTTGCCGCGGCGCGTGCCGAGATCGAGCAGCTCGATCATCGCCACCTGTTTGCCGCGCCAGCGCCTGGCCAAAGCCGGCAGCATACCCATGGCCTCGATCGTCTCGGCGTGGCGCAGGCTGGCGCCGACATCGTTGATGCTGGCGACGCCTTCTTCGTTGGCCTCCTTCAGCACACGGCGCGTCAGCACGTCGGAGAGCACGCCGAGCATCAGCAAGATGATCAGCGAGATCGCGCCGACGAGCCCATAAACCGGGTGGAAGGCAAAGAGCACGGCAAGGAAGATCGGCGACCAGGCCGCCTCGAGCGGCGTMGCGATGGCCGAGCTCGCGATGAAATAGCGGATATCGTTCAGGTCGCGAATCGCCTGGGTGGCCTGGGCCGAGCCCTGTTCGAGCGAAGCACTGACCGCCGCTTCCAGCGCCGGCAGATTGAGGCGCCGGGCGAAGCCGCTTGCCATGGTCTGGAAGGTCAGGGAGCGAATGAACTCGATGGCACCATAGAGAACGAGACCAGCGATCGCGATCACCAGCAGCATGGTGAGCGTGTCGAAGCTGCGGCTGACGATGACGCGGTCCTGCACCTGCACCATGAACATCGGCACTGTCAGCAGCAGGATGTTGACGCAGAAACTCAGGAAGGCCGCATAGGCAAGGCCACCGGCAAAGGAGCGCTGCAGTTCACGGATCAAACCATCGGGCGCCGAAGCTGCGACCTTCATTCATATCTCCGTTGCAGAGGGGTCCGGATCGGCCAGGGTGACGGCCAACCATCAACCACAAAATATCGCTAGAAGGGGACACGATCGATTACTAGCATGTTGCGCTAGGAGTGTCGTTATGATGACAGACTAAGAATCGAATATCTTCGATTATTAAAGAGGAATATGGCCAAAAAACGCAATACTTTGAATTTTGAAACAGTTTATACATATCAAAAAATTGCTACAATCTTAGTTTCCACATATCGTCGATGGCATGTGCTTTGCGTATAGGCTATTCCACTCCAGAAGGGGTTTTCTTCGGGCGGGGTGCCCATTTTCAAACCAGGCGGAGTAGAGAATGCATTCGAAACCGCAATACGGCGCCCAGTTCCTGGGTGCCGCAGTCAACGGCCAGCCCGGCCGACCAGAGCGGAGAACTGATTCGGACAATGGAATTTCGAGGAACACCGTCACCCAGCTCGACCTCGCCCGCCTGATCGACAGGGTCCACCGGCGTTTTCTCGACTATCTGCGCCTGGAGTTGACCCGGCTGGGCGTCGATGATGTTTCGCCCTCGCAGGTGATGGTGCTGCTGACGATCGGCACTGGGGAGATCGCGGTGCGCGACCTGCTCGACCGTGGCTATTATCTCGGCTCGAACGCCTCCTATAACCTCAAGCAGCTGGTCGAGAGCGGCTACCTCGAGCGCGGCGCCTCGCCGCGTGACCGGCGGCTAGCCCGAATCTCGCTGTCTCCCAAGGGCCAGCTTCTGGTCGAGCGCCTCAAGCAGCTCGATGAGAGCAATCAGTTCGGCCCGAGCCAGGATCTCGATGTCGAACCGGACATGCGGACGGCCTACGACACCTTGCGGCGTCTCGAGCAACTCTGGAGCGACGCCCTGCGCTATGGAGGGGTTCTGCTGGCGTCATGCGCGTCTTATTCGTTCATCGTTCAGGATCTGGTCAATTCGCTCACCTGATCGGGCGCCTCCTCGGCGACGGCGCCGAGGTGACGCTGGTTACGGAACATGCGGAAGCCGTCCGTCCCGGGCTGCGCCAGATTCTCTACACCGTCAGCGGACCCGTAACGGCGAGCCCCAGCCTCGCCGCGACGGAATATCACGTCAGGACAGGCGAAGCCGTGGCCTCCGTCCTACGGCGACTGCCGCGCAATGAACGACCCGACGTCATCATCGGTCATACCGGCTGGGGTGGGCTGCTCTTCGCGAAGGACGCGCTGCCAGCCACGCCGGTGATCGGCTATTGCGAGTACTATTACAACGATCGGGACTCGGATTTCGATTTCGAACCCGCGGACGAAGCGACGGACGCGGAGCGCATGCGGCTGAGAATGCGCAATGCCGCGCAACTCCTCACTCTGCAGGCCATCGACGCCGCCTATACCCCGACGCGCTGGCAGCACCGGCAATACCCTGCCAGCATCCGCGACCGGATCGCGATCTGCCATGACGGCATCGATACGCAGCTATGCCGGCCGAATGCGGAGGCCAGTTTCACGCTGCCCGATGGCGAGGTGATTCGCGCCGGCGACAAGATCGTCACCTTCGCCGCCCGTGACCTTGATCCCTATCGCGGCTATCCGCAATTCATGCGCGCCGCCGCGCTGGTCGCGCAGGCAAGACCCGATGCCCGCTTCATTGTCGTCGGCGGGGATGGCGCAGGTTATGGCCGGCCGCGTCCGGATGGGCAGCTCTGGCGAGATGCGATGCTGCAGGAAACCCGGCTTGGCGAGCGCCTCGTTCACATTTCCTGGCTGGCACATCAGGAGCTTCGGCGACTGTTCCAGGTCTCCGCGGTTCATGTCTATCTGACTGTGCCCTTCGTGCTCTCCTGGTCCCTGCTGGAAGCGATGGCCTGCGGCTGTCTGGTCGTCGGCTCACGCACACCGCCGGTCCAGGAGGTGATTACCGACCGCCGCAACGGGCTGCTCGCTCCGTTTCACGACGTGCCGGCCCTGGCAGCCACGATCGTGCAGGCACTCGAACGGCGGGGCGAGCTCGAGGGCCTGCGCTGCGCGGCACGGGCGACAGTGCAGGCGAGATTCGAACTGGAAAGCTGCCTCGACCGACATATGCGCCTGATCGAGAGAGTGGCGGCACAGGGCGATCCCACGGGGACGGAGATGCCCTGGGTCGAGGCCGGCTGAAGCCGCGCTATTGCACCATTTGATCAGGGCCGCGCTGGAAGGTCATGGCCTCGGTGATCAGGCGTCCGCGCCGCATCGGCTTCACGCCGGCCTCCTGCCAGCCATCGGCCATCATCAGCCGCGCCACCATCCTGTGAATGCGCTTGAGATGGGTAGCGGGATCGCAGGATAACCAAGTTCCGCAGGTTTCTTCGATGAGTGTGACCAAAGGCTCGAGAGGAGGATCCCCCTGCTCGGCTGCGTATTGCAGGGCCGCATAGCCGGCCGGGGAGGAAATGATCTCCCAGACTTCGAGCGGTTCAGTTCCCCTCATCATGGTTGCCGGCCTTTCCGTCTGCCCGGCAGAACCGGACCTATTACTACCGCGAGTAGAAAATCCTGCGTCCGGCCGCCATCGGATGCAGAATGCAGAACTATACTACCGTTTCATTGAGGAAGGAAAGTGCCGGGCGTCGTTCCGCGAGCTCTTGGGCCGACGAATCCGGAGGGAATGGACCGCCGCGGGCGCGTCGTCCGCGGCATCAGGCCGCCGTCACAGCCGCGCAACAGCACCAAACTCCCCGGAAGCGAGGCCGTGCCGCATCTCGAGGCGTAATGCGTCAGCCCACCTGCCTCGTCTCTTGGCATGCCTCCCAGAGGCGGCCGCCGATCACGATCCCCGCCGCCGTCAGGCGCTCGGCCCCCTGCAGGATCGCGCCGGTCGAATCGACATAGTCGAAGGCCCCGGCCTCAAGCGACAGGATCGAGATGTCGGCGATCGCCCCAGGGGCAAGCGTGCCCAGCTCCGGACGCTCGATCGCCTGCGCTGCATTGACCGTCGTGCGCCTGATCACCTCGTCCAGCGGCATGCCGAGGCAGAGAAACTTTGACATCGTCGTCGTCAGATCAAAGGCCGGCCCCTCGATGCACAAGGCATGGACGTCGCTGGAGATCGTGTCCGGAGCAAAGCCGTTGGCGAGCATGGTGCGGGCGACGTCGAAGGAGAACGAGCCCATGCCATGGCCGATATCGAAGATGATGCCGCGCTCGCGCGCCTCACTGACGGCCGGCAGCACGCCGCCATCGCGCGTCACGGGCGAGTTCGGGAACGGCCGGAAGCAATGGGTCAGCACATCGCCGGGGCGCATCAGGGCGAGCACCTGATCGAGCGTCGGAGGCGGGTGATCGATATGCACCATCATGCGCATGTCGAGCCGCTCCGCCGTCTGGCGCGCGATTTCGAGCGGGACGAGACCGGCAGTACCTGACGCGTGATGGCCGACGCGCACCTTCAGACCGGCGAGCACATCGCGATTGGCCTCGGCGACCGCGAGGGTGTCGATCGGCGCCAGCAGGCGCTGGTCACCACCCTCGCCGACCATGATGGTCTTCGAGAACGCATAGATGCCGGCAAAGGAGATGTTGAGATAGGCAACGATTCGCACGGGGCAGGTGTCGATGACATGCCGGCGGAAGCCATCGAAATTTCCGGCACCGGCACTGCCGGTATCGACGAGCGTGGTGCAGCCGCGACGCGCGAGGATCAGCGGGTCGACACCCAGCGACGTCCCGCCCCAATAGACATGAGTGTGCAGGTCGATCAGGCCGGGCGTGACGATCCTGCTGGAAACATCGTGGATCTGCGGAGCGTCCAGGCGCGGCGCCAGGGCTGCAATGCGTCCGTCCGCGACACCGACATCAAGAACCGCATCGATGCCCTGGCCGGGGTCGACAACCCGCCCGCCGCGCAGAACCAGATCGAGAGAGGACATTGGTTACCCCTGGGTCATATGGAATTTAATTACAGAGCCAGATAGAAATATCAATCACTTCGGCGCAAATTCATCCTTATATTGCTATGCAGCATGAAATTTGGCGATTGACAGATGCCGTTTGCGTAATAAATTTTCACCACCCTCACAATAGGCAACGCGAACGGCAGGGAGAGGCCAATGCGGAACCGCGATCACAATCAGAATTCTGTCACCCGGCGCGGACTGGGCGTCCTGGCAGCGGCCCTTGGCGCCTCGGCTGCGCTGATGCCGATGGCGGCCATGGCGCAGAGCGCATCCAGCGCCAATCTCGCCATGGTCGGCGAGCCGCAGTCGCTCGATCCGATGGCGTCGACCGCAGATCTGGTCGGAACGATCATGCAGCACGTCTACGAGCCGCTGTTCACCTTCGATGCGAACTGGGCGACGCAGCCGATGCTGGCGGCAGCACTGCCGACGGTGTCCGCGGACGGCAAGACCTACACGATCGAGCTGCGCAAGGGCGTGAAGCTGCATAACGGCCGGGACCTCGATTCCGAGGACGTCGTCGCCTCGCTGAAGCGCTGGCTCGAGATGACGCCGCGCGGCAAGGGGCTGGCTAAGAGCATCGCGAGTCTGACCGCCAAGGGCCCGTCGACCGTCGAGATCCAGCTTAGCAAGGTCGAGCCGGCGCTGCTCGCCCATCTGGCGCTGCCCTCCGGCTTCGCCGCGATCATGGCAAAGGAATCGATCGCCACCCCGCTGACCGAATTCGTCGGCACCGGCCCCTACAAGTTCCGCGAGCGCAAGCCGGACCAGTTCGTCGTGCTGGTGAAGCATGATGGCTACGCCTCGCGCAGCGAGCCCGCCTCGGGCTATGCCGGCAAGCGCGAAGCCAAGATCGACGAACTGCGCTTCATCCCGGTGCCGAGCGCCAATACCCGCGTCGAAGGCGCCATCGCCGGCCAGTATCAATTCGCCGACCAGCTGCCGGTCGAGAGCTACAAGAAGGTCTCAGCCGCGAGCGGCACGCGCCCCGTGCTGACCATGCCCTTCGGCTTCCCTTATTTCCCGACCAACACCAAGCAGGGGCCGATGGCCGACCTGAAGGTCCGTCAGGCCTTCCAGATGGCCCTCGACCTCGAAGAGGTGATGATGGCCGGCTTCGGCGAGCCGAAATTCTTCGCACTGGCGGCCGAGCATTTCCCGAAGGGCTCGCCGTTCTATTCGGAGGCCGGCAAGGACAAGTACAGCAAGCCGGACGTCGCCGGCGCCAAGAAGCTGCTGGCCGAGGCCAAATATGACGGAGCGCCGATCCGTATCCTCAACTCGAAGCAGTATGATTTCCATCACCGCATGGCGCTGGTGATGGCCGAACAACTCAAAGCCGCCGGCTTCAAGGTCCAGCTCGATGTCGTTGACTGGGCCACCCTGGTCCAGCGTCGCGGCGACCCGGCGCTGTGGGACATCTACATCACCCACTCGGCCTTCCTCCCCGAACCGATGTTGTCTCCACCGCAACTCGGCGAAGGCGCTCCGGGCTGGTGGTCGAGCCCGGCCAAGGAGGCTGCGCTCAGCGCCTTCAACAACGAGCCCGACCCGGCGAAGCGCGGCGCGCTCTGGGGCAAGGTCCAGCAGGTCGTCTATGACGAGGTGCCCTATATCCGCGCCGGCAACTTCGCCGCACTGGCGGGCGCCTCGCCGAAGCTGTCCGGCTATGCGGCAATGCCGTGGCCGTCCTTCTGGAACGTCGCTCTCGCCAAGTAAGGCGCAAGCTTGATGTGGCGGGGTGCGTTCGCGCGCCCCGCCACAGTCGTATCCGCTTCCCGCGAAAGGAGCGCATCCGGTGCTCGCACATATCGGACGTCGCCTCGCCGGCCTGCTGCTGGTCCTCTTCCTCGTTGCCGCGCTGGTCTTCTTCCTGACTCGGCTGGCGCCCGGCGACCCCGCGGCCCTGATGCTCGGCGACCAGRCGACGCCGGAGGATGTGGCACGCCTGCGCGAGACTTACGGGCTCGACAAGCCGCTCCTGCTGCAATTCGTGCTCTGGCTGAAGGAATGCGCGACCGGCAATCTCGGCCAGTCGATCTTCCTGCAGCAGCCTGTGATCCAGGCGCTGCTGCAACGCGCCGAGCCGACCTTCTTCCTCGCGATGTTCTCGCTCGCCATTGCCGCGGCGATCGGCATCCCGGCCGGCATCGCCTCCGCGGTCTGGCGCGGCCGCCCGATCGACCAGGCGGTGAGCGGGCTCGCCATGCTCGCGGCCAATATCCCGAGCTTCTGGCTCGGCCTGATCTTCATCCAGCTCTTTGCCGTGCGTTTCGGCTGGTTCCCCGTCGCTGGCTATGGCGCGCCCGACGCCTCCTTCTTCGAGCGGCTCCAGCACCTGTTTCTGCCATCCGCCGTGCTCGGCGTCGTCAACTCCGCCCTCATCACGCGCTTCACCCGCGCCAGCATGCTCGATGTGCTCGATGCCGATTTCGTGCGGACGGCACGGGCGAAGGGCATCTCGGAACTGCGCGTGGTGCTGCGCCACGCCTTCGGCAATGCGCTCGTCCCGATCATCACCGTGCTCGGCCTGACGCTTGCCCTGCTGATCGGCGGCGCGATCGTGACCGAGACCGTGTTCGGCCTGCCCGGCGTCGGCAATCTCGTCGTGTCGGCGGTGCTGCGCCGCGATTATCCCGTGATCCAGGGCGCGCTTCTGGCGGTCGCGGCGATCTACGCACTGATCAACCTGGCGATCGATGTGATCTACACCCTCGTCGACCCACGGGTGCGCCAATGAGTTCCGCCGTGACCTCAGCTCCGACACTTCTGTTCTTGCGCCGGCTCTTCCGCCGCAAGCTGGTGCTGCTCGCAGCCGTGATCCTCGTGATTGCCTTCGCACTCGCCCTGCTGGCGCCCTGGCTCTCGCCGTTCGATCCTGCCTCGATGCGCATGGCAAGGCGCTTGCGCCCGCCCGGCGAGGTGAACTGGTTCGGTACGGATGAGCTCGGCCGCGACGTCTTCTCCCGGGTGATCTGGGGAGCGCGCGCCTCACTGGGAATCGGGCTTGCCGTCGTCGTGATCTCGATCTCGATCGGGGCCGCGCTCGGCCTCGTCGCCGGCTATTTCAAGCGCGCCGACGCCGTGATCATGCGCCTGGTCGATGCGCTGATGTCGCTGCCCGACATCCTGCTCGCCATCTTCCTCGTCGCGGTGCTCGGCGCCTCCGCGGGCAATGTCGTGCTGGCGCTCGCCATCGTCTACACGCCGCGCGTCGTCCGCGTGATCCGCGCCTCGACGCTGGTGGTGCGGGAACTGCCCTTCGTCGAGGCGGCACGCGCACTCGGCGTCTCGATCTGGCGCATCCTCTTCGTGCATGTGCTGCTCAACGTCGCCTCGCCCCTCCTGGTGCAGGCGACCTTCATCTTCGCCTATGCGGTCCTTGCCGAAGCCGGGCTGTCCTTCCTCGGCGCGGGTGTGCCGCCGGAGACGCCGACCTGGGGCACGATGATCGCGTCGGGCCAGCAATATGCCGAGGACGCATTCTGGGTCGTCGGATTTCCCGGTGTCGCGATCGTGCTGGTCGCGCTCTCGCTGCAGATCGTCGGCGATGGCCTGCGCGACATGCTCGACCCCAAGCTCAGAAAGGCGCTGTGAGATGACCGCGCCCCTTCTCGCCATCGAAGATCTCGCCGTTTCCTTCCGCACCGAAGAAGGTGAGGTGACGCCGGTGCGCGGCGTCTCACTGCGGATCTCGGAGAACGAAACCGTCGCGGTGGTTGGCGAGTCCGGCTCCGGCAAGTCAGTGACGAGTTTCGCCACCATGGGCCTGCTGCCACGCCCGTCGGGGCGGGTCTCGCAGGGCCGCATCCTGTTCCGTCGCCGTTCCGGCGATACGATCGACCTCGCCACCGCGCCCCGGGCCACCATGCAGGCGCTGCGCGGCGCCGAGATCGCGATGATCTTCCAGGAGCCGATGACCAGCCTGAACCCCGTGCTGACCGTCGGCGAGCAGATCGCCGAGGCGGTGCGGCTGCATCTCGGCTATGACCGGCGCAAGGCCTGGGCGCACGCCGTCGAGATGCTTGGCCTCGTCGAAATCCCCGATGCGGCGCGCCGCGCCTCGGACTATCCGCATCACATGTCGGGCGGCATGCGTCAGCGCGTCATGATCGCGCTGGCGCTCTCCTGCCGGCCGGCCCTGCTGATCGCCGACGAGCCGACCACGGCGCTCGACGTCACGATCCAGGCGCAGGTGCTGACGCTGCTTGACCGGCTGCGGCGCGAGCTTGGAATGGGCGTGCTCTTCATCACCCATAATCTCGGCGTCGTCGCCGAGATCGCCGACCGCGTGACGGTGATGTATGCGGGCGAGGTGGTCGAAAGCGCGCCGGTTCGGGACCTCTTCAACGCACCGCGCCACCCCTATACGCGCGCCCTGCTGGAGTGCATGCCGTCGCGCGCAATCCAGGACTCAAGCGGTCGGCGCGTCGTGCGCTCGATCCCGGGGCAGGTTTCGCGCGTCGAGCGCGGTTGCGCCTTTGCGCCGCGCTGCGCTGATGCAACGCCTGCCTGCTCCATCGAGGCCCCCATGCTGGAGAATGATGCGGGGCGGCAGACACGCTGCCTGCGCTGGAGGGAACTTGCATGAGCACGGAACCGCTCCTCACGATTGCAGGCCTTTCCAAGAGCTTTGGCAAGGCACCCCACCTGGTGCGCGCCGTCAACGACGTCAGCTTCTCGCTGGCGCGCGGCGAAGCGCTCGGGCTGGTCGGCGAATCCGGATCGGGCAAGAGCACGATCGGCCGGCTTGCGCTGCGCCTGATCGATGCGTCGGCAGGTCAGATCCGTTTCGAAGGACAGGACATCACGGCAGCGCCGGAACGCCGGTTGAGGCTGTTCCGTCGCCAGGCGCAGATGGTGTTCCAGGACCCCTATGCCAGCCTCAATCCGCGGCTGCGCGTCAGCAGCATCGTCGGCGAGGCGCTCGATGCCCATGGCCTTGCGCGCGGGGCGGCACGCAAGGCGCGGATCGCCGAACTGCTCGAACTCGTCGGCCTTCCCGCCGCACATATGGAGCGCTACCCCCATGAGTTCTCCGGCGGTCAGCGGCAACGCATCGGCATCGCGCGGGCTCTCGCCGTCGAACCGAGACTGATCATCGCCGACGAGCCGGTCTCGGCCCTCGATGTCTCGGTGCAGGCACAGGTGCTGAACCTGATGCAGGACCTGCGGCGGCGGCTCGGCCTGGCGATGCTGTTCATCTCGCATGACCTCGATGTCGTCGAGCTGATGTGTGACCGGATCGCCGTGCTCTATCTCGGCCGCATCATGGAGATCGGCTCGACGGAGCAGGTCGCCCGCCATCCGCGCCATCCCTATACGCGGGCGCTGATCGCCGCATCGCCGAGGCCTGACCCGGACGCGCCGCCGCGCGAGCGCATGCTGACCGGCGACATCCCGTCTCCGCTCGCTCCGCCCTCGGGCTGCGTTTTCCGCACCCGCTGCCTGCACGCGACGGAGCGTTGCGCCAAGGAGGCTCCGGTCTTGCGCGGGACGGGATCGGAACATCAGTTTGCCTGTCATTTCGATATCAGCCACAGTCCGAGCGCATGACAGACATCGTCCCTGCTGACGCAGCCGGCCGCCCCAGCGGCCCCGACGATTCGATTGGCGCCTCCGACATCATGAGCTCCATCAGGCAGGGGCTCGGCGCGATGTCCGAGAGCCAGCAGAGGGTGGCGCGCCTGTTCCTCGACGAAGTCGAATGGGTGGTGAAGGCGAATGTCGAGGATATCGCGGCGCGCGCCGGGGTCAGCGCGCCGACAATCGTACGCTTCGCCCGGCTGGTCGGTTGCCAGGGCCTGAGGGACCTCAAGCTGAAGCTCGCCGGAGCGGTGGCGCTCGGCGCGCCGTTCCTGCACCGTTCCGTGCGGATGGGGGAGACCGCGAGCGACGTGCTGCGCAACGTCACGGGCAGCATCACGACCGTGCTCGCCGAATGGCAACGCCGCATCGATCCGCTCGATCTCGATCGCGCCGCGGCTGCGATCAGCAAGGCAAGGCGGATCGATTGCCTCGGCACCGGCGCGACATCGCATTTCCTGGCGCAGGATCTGCAGGCGCGGCTGTTCCGCCTCGGCCTGAACGCCAATGCCTTTTCCGATGCGCATTTTCAGCTCGTCGCAGCGGCAACGCTGACCTCGGAGGATGTGCTGGTCGCGATCTCCTTCGTCGGCCGCATGCCGGCACTGCTGCGCGCCGTCGAGGTCGGCAAGGCCCGTGGTGCGACGATCATCGCGCTGGCCCAGGGCGGAACGCCGCTTGCGCAGCTTGCCGACGTCGCGCTGCCGCTGGATGTTCCGCACGACACCGCAATGCTGGTCGGGACGGATGCCTATGTGGTCCAGCTCATCGCCATCGAAGTGCTGATGATCCTTGTCGGCCTGCGTCAGGGCCCGCAGCTGATCGGCCGCATGAACGATGTTCAGCACGTCCTGCGCCATTACAGCGTCGACCGTGAAGACCCGTCGGTGCTGCATGCGGGCTGGCGCCAGATGCTGGACTCCGACCCGAACGCCGATCCAAAGGACTGATCGTGGGGGCCGGTGCGGCTCCGCACAGGCCAACCTCTTCGTGTCCGATCGCGCCACGATGGCGGACAACGCGGGAGACCGGCCCGTCGCGGGACCTCGTTCTCTTCCTGTCGCCGTGCCCATCACCCGTTCAGACGCTGGGCGCGATGACGAAGCCCCGGCCCGGAGCGCCGACGAGCGAGCCATCAACCTCGCTCCGATCGATGTCTTGGACGCCGGCCCCAGGCGGCCCATCGAAGGCATCCGCGGCTAGCGTCTCAATGATGTCGGACGGCCCCGAGACCACGGCCTCCACCGTGCCGTCGGCCCGGTTTCTCACCCAGCCCGCCACGCCTGCAGCGCGTGCGCGCGCACAGAACCACTGCCGATAGCCAACGCCCTGCACGCGGCCCGAGATGATCAGGTGAAGGTTCATGCTCCTTCCCGTCCCTTGGGCACCCGCGAAAACCGCACGCGCACCGCATCGCTCAACGGTCGCTCCCTCGGGCTGGCCATCGCAGCCGGGCGAACGGACATCCCCATACTACCGGACACCCTTCGACGACGCATCCCCGGCAATGCCGATGCGGGCGCGTGACCGACGGCTTGTGCGCCAATCAATCATATGATGATATGATCATACAATGGCGCGCCCCTCCAATTTCCATTCGCATCTGGTCGACCGCCTTGGCCGCATGATCGTCGGAGGCCAGATCGGCAACGACGGCGCATTGCCGCGGGAAGACGAGCTCGCCACCCAATTCGCCGTCAGCCGCACGGTGATCCGCGAAGCGACGAAGACCCTTCAGGCGCTCGGGCTGATCACGACGGGGCCCCGCGTAGGCTCGCGCATCCAGCCGATGTCATCGTGGCGGCTGCTCGACCCTCAGGTGATGGACTGGATCACCGATGCCGGCATGGCGAGCGGGTTCGAACGCGATCTTCTCGAACTGCGCAACATGATCGAGCCCGCGGCAGCAGCCTTCGCCGCCGAGCGCGGCACGCCCGCTCAGATCGGCGCCGTCGCGGCGGCGCTGGAAGGGATGGCCGACGCTCCGGGCAAAGCGGAACACGAGGCGGCGGATTTTCGCTTCCATGAGGCGATTCTGGAGGCGTCCGGGAACAGTCTTCTGCTCCAGCTCAAGCCGATCCTGCACGCCGTGCTGAAAGCCTCGTTCCGGTTGTCGATGCACGACCACGAGCGGGCCCAGGCGTCCGTTGCGATCCACCGCCATGTCGCATCAGCGATCACCGCGCGCAGGCCCGAGCAGGCTCGCGAGAGCATGATCGCGCTTCTGAAAGTGGCCCAGGCCGATATCGACCTCGCCCCCGGACGGACGACCTCCGTCGCGGAAAGGAGCGAGGGAACAAGAAACTCACAGGAAACGCACCATGCTCGCAAAAGCCGAAAGATGGATCCTACGAGGGCTTGAGGCTGTCCTGGTCATCCTGCTCGCCGGGATGGTCGTGATGGTCTTCGGCAATGTCGTCCTGCGCTATGCCTTCAACTCCGGCCTCGATCTGTCCGAGGAGCTGTCGCGCTATTTCTTCGTCTGGCTGACCTATATCGGCGCCGTCGTGGTGATGCGCGAAAACGGGCATCTCGGCGTCGACACGCTGGTTGGCGCGCTTGGCCGCCAAGGCCGTTTGATCTGCATGATCATCAGCGACGCCTTCATCCTGGCCTGCTGCGTGATGCTGCTCGACGGAACTTGGAAGCAGCACGAGATCAACGCCACCGCGGTCGCGCCGGTCACCGGGCTGAGCATGGGCTATGTCTATGGTGTGCTGTACTTCGCCGGGATTGGCATCGGCTTCATCACGCTTGCCCGGCTCGTTCGCGCCCTGACGGGAAAACTCGGCGAATTCGAACTGGCCGAGTTTGCCGGCGACTACAGCGGCAATCCTTCACATGACCTGAAGGGCCACCTCGAATGACGATCACCATCTTCCTCCTCTCGCTCTGCGGGGCGATGGCGCTCGGCATGCCGATCGCGTTTGCGCTGATCGTCTGCGCGGTCGCGTTGATGCTCTGGCTCGGCGTCTTCGACACCCAGATCATCGCCCAGAACATGATCATCGGCGCGGATTCGTTCCAGCTCCTGGCGATCCCGTTCTTCCTGCTCGCCGGCGAGCTGATGAATGCCGGCGGCCTGTCCAAGCGCATCGTCAACTTCGCGCTCTCGCTGGTCGGCCATCTCCATGGCGGCCTAGGTTACGTCGCGATCTTCGCCTCCATCATCATGGCCTCGCTGTCAGGCTCTGCTGCGGCCGATACCGCTGCGCTCGCCTCGATCCTGCTGCCGATGATGCGCCAGGCCGGCTACGATACCGGTCGCTCGGCCGGCCTGATCGCATCCGGCGGCATCATCGCCCCGATCATCCCGCCTTCGATCGGCTTCATCGTCTTCGGCGTCGCCGCCAATCTCTCGATCACCAAGCTCTTTCTCGCGGGTGTCTTTCCCGGGCTGCTCATTGGCCTGTCGCTGGTGATCGCCTGGTTCATCGTCTGCCGCCACGACAAGATCACGGTCCTGCCGCGGCGCAGCGGCGCCGAGCGTTTGAAGGCGACCTGGGACGGTTCGCTTGCCCTGCTGATGCCGCTCGCAATCCTCGGCGGCATCCGCTTCGGCATCGTCACGCCGACCGAAGCGGCCGTGGTCGCGACCGTCTACGCGCTCGTCGTCGGCATGTTCGTCTATCGCGAGCTCAAGCCGCGCGACCTCTACAAGGTGGCGTTGACCGCCGCCAAGACGACGAGCGCAGTCATGCTGCTGGTCGCCGCGGCCGTCGTCTCGGCCTGGCTCATCACCCAGGCCAATATCCCGGCCGAGCTGTCGAGCGTGCTCGAGCCGTTCATGGACAACAAGACGGTCCTGATGATCGTCATCATGCTGCTGGTCATGGTCGTCGGCACTGCGCTCGACTTCACACCGACAGTGCTGATCCTGACACCGGTATTGATGCCGGTGATCAAGCAGGCGGGCATCGACCCGATCTATTTCGGCGTGCTCTTCATCATCAACAACGCCATCGGCCTGATCACGCCGCCGGTCGGTATCGTGCTCAACGTGGTCTGTGGCGTGGCCCGCATCCCGATGTCTCTGGTGATCCGCGGCGTCTGGCCATTCCTCGTCGCCCAGACCGTCGCGATGTTCCTGCTGATCCTGTTCCCGCAGCTCGTGACCGTTCCGCTTGCCTGGCTGAGCGGCCGCTAATCCAAAAACCAAGGCAATCAAGGAGAAAGCCCATGCTGAGCTCACGTCTCGTCTCCATCCTCGCCGGCGTCGCGCTTGCGGCGCTTGCAGGGTCCGCCCAGGCGCAGATCAAGGAACGCAATATCCGCGTTTCCAACGGCATCAACGAGGACCACCCGGTCGGCAACGGCGTCGCCAAGATGCGCGCCTGCATGACTGAAAAGTCCGGCGGCAAGCTGAAGCTCCAGGGTTTCTGGGGCGGCGCGCTCGGCGGCGACCTGCAGGCGACGCAGGCGCTGCGTGCCGGCACGCAGGAGATGGTGATCACCTCCTCCTCGCCGCTGGTCGGCATCATGCCTGCGCTCGGCGTCTTCGACCTGCCCTTCCTCTTCACCAACGAGAAGGAAGCCGATGCAGTCCTCGACGGAGCCTTCGGCAAGTACATCTCCGACAAGCTTCCCGCCTTCGGCGTCGTCAACCTCTCCTACTGGGAAAACGGCTTCCGCAACCTGACCAACTCGAAGCGCGCCGTCTCCAAGGCTGAAGAGCTCACCGGTCTCAAGGTCCGCGTGATGCAGAACAACATCTTCCTCGACAGCTTCAAGAGCATGGGCGCCAATGCCACGCCGATGGCGTTCGGCGAGGTTTTCGCGGCGCTCGAGACGCACGCGATCGACGGCCAGGAGAACCCGCTCGTCACCATCGACACCTCGAAGCTCTACGAGGTGCAGAAGTACCTGACGATGACACGCCACGCCTATACCCCGTTCCTGGTGCTCTATTCCAAGAAGCTCTGGGACCAGCTCTCCAGCGAAGAACAGGCGATCCTGAACGAGTGCTCGACCGTCGGCCGCGATGAGGAGCGCCGCGTCTCGCGCACGCTCAACGACACGTCGATGGCGAACCTGAAGAAGCAGGGCATGCAGGTTTCGGACGTCTCGGCCGACGAACTGACCAAGATGCGCGAGGCCACCGCGGCCGTTTATCAGCGCCACGAGGCCTCGATCGGCAAGGAGACGATCGACCGCCTCAAGGCCGATCTCGCCAAGATCCGCGGCACCAACTGAACAGGAGAGCCCCGGAGCCGCACGACAGCTCCGGGGCTACCGCCATGCGCATCACCCGCATCGAACCCTTCATCCTGCATATCCCGGTGACGGGCGGCTCGATTGCCGACTCGACCCACCGCATCAGCCATTGGGGCGTCGTCGGCGCCAAGATCGTCACCGAGGACGGCCTCGAAGGCTACGGTTTCACCGGCACTCATGCCGACATCGCCTCCGACCGGCTGATCACCTCCTGCATCCGCGACTGCTATGCCCCGTTGCTGATCGGCGAGGATGCTTCCGAGATCACGCGGCTCTGGCTGAAGCTCGCCCGCCACCCGGCCCTGCAATGGGTCGGACGCGCCGGTATCACTCAGCTCGCTCTCGCCGCGGTCGATGTCGCGCTCTGGGACCTCAAGGCGAAGGCGGCCGGGGTACCGCTCTGGCACCTGCTCGGCGGCGCAACCAAGCCGAAGCTCGAAGCCTACAACACCGATATCGGCTGGCTTTCGATCCCGCGGGACGAACTTGTCGAAGGCTGCCGCATGGCGGTCGAACGTGACGGCTTCCGGCGCCTCAAGGTCAAGGTCGGCCATGCCGACCCCGGGATCGACATCGCCCGGCTGGAAGCCGTGCGCCGTGCCATTGGTGACCACGTCTCCCTCGCCATTGACGGCAACGGCAAATGGGATCTGCCGACCTGCAAGCGCTTCTGCGCGCGGGCCGAGGCGCTCGACATTTTCTGGTTCGAGGAGCCGCTCTGGTATGACGATGTCGGCTCGCATGCCGCGCTGGCGAAGGCGACTTCGATACCGATTGCGCTCGGGGAACAGCTCTATTCGCTCGACGCCTTCCGCGCCTTCGTCGCGGCCGACGCCATCCACTACGTCCAGCCCGACGTGACCCGCCTCGGCGGCATCACCGAGTACATCCAGGTCGCGGAGCTTGCACTCGCCAGCCGCCTGCCGGTCGCGCCCCATGCTGGCGAGATGAGCCAGGTCCATGTCCATCTCGCCTATTGGCATCAGGCGACGCCGATCCTCGAATACATTCCCTGGATCAAGGATGCCTTCGTCGAGCCCGCCAATGTCGCCGATGGCTATTTCCTAAGACCCCAGCAGCCCGGCGCCGGCACGACGCCGACCGCTGGGGCCCTCACCCGCTACGCCAAGCCTCTCGCTTGAGAAACCTCATGAAAATCACTGCTGTTGAAACCATCCGCCTGACCGAGTTCGGCAACATCATCTGGGTGCGGCTCCACACCGATGCGGGCCTGGTCGGTCTCGGCGAGACCTTCATGGGCGCCGCCGCGGTCGAAGCCTATCTGCACGAGACCGTGGCGCCGAAGCTGCTCGGCAAGGACCCGCTCCAGATCGAGGCGCGCAATGCCAGCCTGAACAACTATCTCGGCTGGCGCGGCTCGGGCGTCGAAACGCGCGGCAACTCGGCCGTCGACATCGCGCTCTGGGACATCTACGGCAAGGCGATCGGCCAGCCGGTCAGCGTCGCGCTCGGCGGCAAGACGCGCGACACGATTCGCACCTACAACACCTGTGCCGGCTACAAATATATTCGCGATGCGCGCTCGCAGGCTGTCGCCAACTGGCATGTCGGCGAGCAAGGCGGCCCCTATGAGGATCTCGAAGGCTTCCTCTATCGCGCCGACGAACTCGCCCATTCCCTGCTCGAGCAGGGCATCACCGGCATGAAGATCTGGCCCTTCGATATCGCGGCAGAACGCGCGGCCGGCTGGGACATCACGCCTCAGGAACTGAACACCGCGCTGGAGCCGTTCCGCAAGATCCGCAAGGCGGTCGGCGACAAGATGGACATCATGGTCGAGTTCCACTCGCTCTGGAGCCTGCCCATGGCGAAGAAGCTGGCGGAGCGCCTGGCCGAATTCGACACCTACTGGCACGAGGACCCGTTCCGGCTCGACAATGTCCACGATCTCGGCGAGTACGCCCGCCACTCCAAGGCCTGGGTCTGCGCCTCGGAAACGCTGGCCTATACCCATTCCTTCCGAGATTATCTCGAGACCGGTGCCGCCGGGGTCGTCATGCTCGACCTGTCATGGTGTGGCGGCCTGTCGGAAGCCCGCAAGATCGCAGGCATGGCCGAGGCCTGGCACACGCCGGTCGCCCCGCATGACTGCACAGGCCCGGTCGTCTACGCGGCATCGTGCCATTTCTCGATGCATGCCCGGAACACGCTGATCCAGGAATCGGTCCGCGCCTTCTATACCGGCTGGTACACCGAGCTGGTCACCGACCTGCCCAAGGCCGAGAACGGGATKATCACCGTATCGGACGCGCCCGGCCTCGGCCTCGAGCTGCTCCCTGGGCTGGAGAAGCGCGCCGACGCTATCGTGCGCTTCAGCCGCCTCTCCGACCTCTGAACTTCGGTATCGGCGCCCGCCGTCGCATTTCCGACCCGGCCTCCGAGCGAAGCCGGGTCGCTGCAAGGATCTCGCGCCCTGCTCTGCTCCCCGCTCAGCTGAGCATGCGCGTGTCGCCGCAGACCGAGATTTCCTGACCGGAGATTGTCTTGGCGAAGGGGGACGCCAGGAAGACGATCTGCTTGGCGATGTCGTTCGGGTCGACGAACTGCTTGATCGAGACGCCCGCGAACAGGCGCTGGGTCATCTCCTCATGCGAGATGTTGAAGCTGCGCGCCTTGTTGGCGATCACGCTCTGGATACGGGCACCGTCGACCAGGCCGGGGCAGATCGCATTGGCCCTGATTCCGAACTCGCCGAGCTCCGCCGAGATCGCCTTGGTGAAGCCGATGACCCCCCATTTCGCCGCGCCATAGGGCGAGCGCAGCGGAAAGCCGTGCTTGCCGGCCTG
Organism: Allobosea sp. 05T439; assembly: GCF_056396005.1. Lineage (NCBI taxonomy): Bacteria > Pseudomonadati > Pseudomonadota > Alphaproteobacteria > Hyphomicrobiales > Alloboseaceae > Allobosea > Allobosea sp. 05T439. The sequence goes on from NZ_JBFTKP010000008.1 coordinate 182,490, forward strand.
GCTCGACAGATTGACGATGCTGGCATTGGCGGATTGCTTGAGATGCTGCACGGCGAGCCGGGTGCAGTTGTACTGACCGGTCAGATCGACTGCGACACAGGCATCCCAGTCCGCGGGATCGATTTCGTCGACGCGGCCGGTCGGCCCGGCTATGCCGGCATTGTTGACGAGGCAGTCGAGCCCGCCGAGCGCCGCCAGCGCCTCATTGAACAGATTGGCCACCGCGTCGCGGTCAGAGACGTCGCAGACCGATTGCGTGATCGCCGGATCGCTGGACGCCATCGCTGCCAGGGCCTCGCGATCGACGTCGCAGATATGGACCCTGGCGCCTTCCGCCGCAAAGGCGCGTGCCGTCGCCCGGCCAATGCCGTTGGCGCCCGCCGTAACCAGAACGCGCAATCCCTTGATCTGCAAATCCATTGTCGTCTCCCCCCGATGCCCGCGCCGTAGCGCCTCTCAGATTGCGGCGAACCCTGACTATGGCGCCAGGCCACCGGTGCTTTCGATATGGGCGGCGGCTGCAGCGATATCGGCTTCCAGCGCGGCCCTTGCAGCCTGCGGATCCCGGCGCCGCAGGGCATCGAGCAGGGCGGCATGGGAAACCACGGCGCTGCCACCGTCGAGGCGGCGCGGTTCGTGGCGCATATCGAGATTGAGGATGGGGCCGGCCTTGAGCCAGAGCCGCTCGATCATCTCGACCAAGGTCGGCATGCGCGCCGCCTCATAGAGCGTGAAATGCAGATTGCGGTTGGCTGCGACTGCGCCAGCGGCGTCTGGGGGATCGGCGCTCGCCGCCTGTCGGAACGCGGCCTCGTGCCGGGCAATCTCCTCGATCTCGGCTTCGTTTGCCGCCTTCGCCGCCTCTTCGGCCGCAAAGCCCTCGACGACCAGGCGCAGGCGCGTCAATTCGCGAAACTGTGCCAATCGCAGCAGCGGAACGCGTACGGCACGTCCGGGCAGAACCTCCAACGCGCCATCCGCGGCGAGCCGGCTGACCGCCTCGCGCACCGGCATCATCGAGACACCAAGAGCCTCCGCGACACGCCGCAGCGAGAGCTTCTCACCCGGAGCAAGCCGGCCGGCGACGAGCAGCGCCCGCAATTCCCCGGTGACCCTCTCCCCCAGGGTCTCGCGCGTCAGCGCCCCGACCTCGTCGAGCGCGGATGCATCGCGACCAGCCGAGACATCACCGATCCCATCGTCGGCAGCCGGATTCGCGAAGGACTGGACAGGGGCAACCATGTCTGCCAACCTAACTGTKATCACAGATCACGACAAGTGGATATCAAGCCGCCAGCAGAGCAGACAGCAGGTCGACAATCTCCAGCGCAAAGCGCGGAACCGTTCTGGGAGGAACGCAATGGCAGACCATCAGCAGTCGAAATTTCGTTTGTCACGACGTCAGGCCCTTGCCGGGCTTGGAGCCGGTGCCGCTACCGGATTGATTGCAAGTCCGTCGCTGATCCTGGCGCAGACGCCGGATGCCATCCGCTTCGGCCACCTGACGCCGCGCACCGGTTTCCTCGGTCCGCTCGGCGAGTACGGCGTCATGGCCGTCGACCTCGCCGTCGAGGAGATCAATGCTGCGGGCGGCATCAATGGCCGCAAGCTCGAGGCCCTGAAGGAGGATTCGGTCAATCCGCAGACCGCCTCGACCAAGGCCGAGCGCATGATCGAGCGCGACAAGGTCGCGTGCATTCTCGGCGAGATTTCCTCGGCCTCCTGCCTGACGATCTCGCAGGTCGCAGCGCGCAACAAGATCCTCTTCGTCAACACCGGCGGCAACTCCGATGCCCTGCGCGGCGAAAGCTGCAACCGCTACATGTTCCATGTCGAGCACCAGAACTCGATGTATGTGAAGAGCTGCGGCCGCTCGCTGATGGCGCAGGGGCTGGTCAAGGGCAAGAAGTGGTTCTCGCTGACCGCCGACTACGCCTTCGGCCATGACCTGCTCAAGGTCGCCAAGCGCTTCATGGAGGCCAATGGCGGCCAATTCGCCGCCGACAAGCTGGTGCCGACCGACGCAACCGACTTCTCGGCGCTCCTGATCGAAATCCGCGCCGCCAAGCCCGACATCGTGATCTCGAACCTTGCCGGCAACCAGATCACCAATTTCCTCAAGCAGTATTCCGAATTCGGCCTGACCTTCCCGGTCGCCGGATTCGGCTTCGACACGGCGCTCGCCTGGGCTGCCGGCAAGGACAATTTTGGCGGCGTCTGGCCCTGCGTGTGGCACCACCTGATCGATACGCCGGCGAGCAAGACCTTCGTCTCCGCCTTCACCAAGAAATACGGCAAGCCGCCGGAGAACCAGGCCTGGGGCGATTACATGGCCGTGAAGATCATGGCCCAGTCGATGAACGAGCTGAAGAGCACCGATACCGCCAAGATCCTCGAGCATTGGGAGAAGGGCGCGAAATTCGACGTCATGAAGACGCGCGAAGGCTATTTCCGCGCCTCGGACCACCAGCTGATGAGCGAAATGTACACGATCACGGCGCTGCCGGCAGCGCAGGTCAAGAACCAGTGGGATCTCTTCACCTCCTCGCCGCCCGTGCCGGGACCGAACGAAAGCCTCGAAGTGATCGCGACGACGGGGGACGAGGCGGTCTGCAAGATGAGCTGAGGCGCTCCCCCCCTTGCCAGATCCGCGCCGTCATTCCGGATCGGCCGCGCCAGCGGCGCCGATCCGGAAGCCATCGTAGAGCCCAGCGCCCTGGGATGGTCCCGGCACTCCGCTTCGTTGCGGCTGGGATGAACGAGCCTCCCGAACCTCTCGGGCGCGCCGCGCCCCTGCCCGACCCTGTCGATCAAGCAAAGGCGTCCCCTTGCTCATTCTCTTCATCCAGCAGGTTCTGAACGGACTGCTCGACGGCGTCTATTACCTTCTGATCGCCCTCGGCCTGTCGCTGATCTTCTCGCTCGGCGGCATCGTCAATCTCGCGCATGGCGCCTTCTATGCGATCGGCGCCTATCTCACGATCGTGCTCGCGCCCCATATCGGCTTCGGCGGCGCGATCATCGCGTCGCCGGTGCTGGTGGCGCTGATCGGCATCGTCGTCGAGCGCGGCCTGTTCCAGCGCTTCTACCGCTCGGACCCGATCCTTTCGCTGCTGCTGACCTTCGGGCTCGCGATGGTGGCGGAGCAATCCCTGCGCATGATCTTCGGCGCGCCGCCGCTCTCGTTCTCGATCCCGCCGGCGCTGCGCGGCCAGATCTTCCTCGGCGAGTTCATCTATTCGCGCTATCGCGCGCTTCTGCTCCTGATTGCAGCAGCTTGCGTACTCGGGCTCTGGTTCCTGCTCCAGCGCACGGCCTTTGGTCGCGTCGTCCGGGCCGGCGTGCAGAACCCCGACATGGTCGGTGCGCTCGGCATTTCGCTGCAGCCCTACATGATGGCTGTAGCCGGCATCGGCATCGGGCTTGCCGGCCTGGCCGGCGTCCTGCTCGCGCCGATCTACTCGATCCATCCCGCCATGGGGCAGGAGATCATCACCCCGGCCTTCGTCGTCGTCGTCATCGGCGGCCTCGGCTCCTTCTGGGGCGTGGTCGTGGCGGCGCTGATGGTCGGCGTGGTCAAGGGCATCACCATCGGCCTCGGCTTCACGCAATGGTCGACCGCGGTGATCTACCTGATGATGCTGCTCGTCCTGCTGTTCCGGCCGCGCGGCCTGTTCGGCGAACGCATCCAGCGCTTCGAGTGAGGGCGAAATGACAGCCTCTCAGCGCGACCGCGCGCCTCTCCTGATTGCCGCCATCGGCCTCGCCGCCCTGCCCTTCCTGATGCATTTCATTGGGCTCGGCACCACCTCGGCGACCGAGATCGTCGTCTTCGCCATTGCCTGCATGGCCCTGAACATTCTCGTCGGCACGACCGGACTCGTCTCCTTCGGCCATGGCGCCTGGTTCGGGCTCGCCGCCTATGCCGCGGGCTTGATCCAGCGCAACTGGCTGCCCGGCCAGTTCGCCCTGCCGATCCTGCTCGCGGTGCTCTTCGTGGGCGTGCTAGCCTTCGCGTTCGGCGCCCTGATCCTGCGCCGCAAGGGCGTGTATTTCTCGCTCCTGACCCTGGCGCTCGCCGCCATGACCTATTCGATCGCCTTCCGCTGGACCGCCGTGACCGGCGGGGAGGACGGCCTCGGCGGCATCAGGCGCCCGCTCTTCGCTGGCGTCGATTTCGATCAGGCGCTGCCGTTCTACATCCTCGTCGCGCTGATCGGCATGGCAGTGGTCTACGGGCTCTGGCGCTTCCAGCGCTCTCCGGTCGGCACCGTTCTGGTCGCGATCCGCGAGAACGAACAGCGCGCCCGGTTTCTCGGCTACCAGACGAATCGCTACAAGCTCGTCGCCTTCACCATCTCGGCGGCCCTGACCGGGCTCGCCGGCACGCTGCTGCTGTTCAACAACCGCATGACCTCGGCCGAGCCGATCTCGGTCGCCTTCTCCGGCGAATTGCTGGCGATGGTCGTGATCGGCGGCATGCGCTCCTTCCTGGGCCCGGCTCTCGGCGCGCTCTTCTTCGTGATCTTCCGCGACTATCTCTCGAGCCTGACGCCAAACTGGCTGTTCTGGTTCGGGCTGCTCTTCGTCGGCTTTATCGTCTTCTCGCCCATGGGGCTCGTTGGCGTCGGCGAGCGGCTGCTGCGGCCCTTCCGCAAGCAGGCTGCCGAAGATGCGGCAATGTCGGCGCGCAAGGTCGGTGCGGTCACGCTCCCGGATTTCATGAAGCCGCAGAACTGGGTCGAGGGCGCAATCCTTACCGCGACCGGCCTCGCCAAGAGCTTTGGCGGCATCAAGGCGGTCGAGGGTGTCACTCTCGCGATACGCGACCGGTCGCTGCATGCGCTGATCGGCCCGAACGGTGCCGGCAAGACGACCGCCTTCAACCTGATCTCAGGCCAGTTTCGGCCGGATCATGGCGAGGTTCGCCTGCGCGAGCGCGAGATCACGGGGCTCTCGCCCGAAGCGATCACCCGCGCCGGCATCGGCCGCGCCTTCCAGATCACCAATCTGTTCCCGTCGCTTTCCGTCGCCGAGAATGTCCGTCTCGCCGTGCAGGCGCGCGCTCCGGAGCGCTTCGGCTTCTGGCGGGCGGCGGAGTCGCTGGGACAGGTTTCGGACGAGACGCGGCAGGTCATCGAGACCATGGGCCTGCGCGGCATCGAGAGCGCCGAGGCCGGCTCGCTCAGCTATGGCGGCCAGCGTCTGCTCGACATGAGTCTCGCCCTTGCCACCAAGCCGCGTGTCCTGCTCCTGGACGAACCACTCGCCGGTCTCGCAGCAGCCGAGCGCGAACGCGTCGGCAACCTGATCAAGTCGATCTCGGCCGACCTGCCGGTGCTGCTGGTCGAGCACGATATCGACCGCGTCTTCCAGATCGCGGACCATGTCACGGTGATGAACGAGGGCAGCGTGCTGGTCGATGGCACGGTCGAGGACGCGCGCTCCTCCCCGCAGGTTCAGGCGGTCTATATCGGCTCGGGAGCGCATGCGCTGGCCGAGAAGCCACGCCCCAGTGCGGCAGGAGAGACGATTCTGCTCGGGCTTTCCGGCGTCGACACCTATTACGGCAAGAGCCACATTCTCCGCGACGTCAGCTTCGACGTCCACGTGAACGAGATCGTGGCGCTGCTCGGCCGCAACGGCGCCGGCAAATCGACCTTGCTGAAGACGATCACCGGCATCGCGCCGCCCGCCACGGGAACGATCAATCTTGCCGGTTCCGACATCGCACGCCTGCCGCCGGCCGTGATCGCGCGCGGCGGCATCGCCTATGTGCCGCAGGGGCGCGGTCTCTTCGCCGGCATGAGCGTCAAGGACAATATGGAACTCGGCCGCCTCAAGCGCCTGACCGGCAACGGCACGCGCTGGGAGGACGACAAGATCTTCGCCTTCTTCCCACGCATCAAGCAGCGCTGGCATTCCCCGGCCGACTACCTCTCCGGTGGCGAGCAGCAGATGGTGGCCGTGGCGAGGGCGCTCTCCGGTGACACGCGTGTCCTGCTGCTGGACGAGCCCTTCGAGGGCCTCGCCCCGGCTGTGGTCGAGGAACTTTTCGAGGCCTTCGACAAGCTGAGACAGGAGATCGCGATCGTGATCGTGGACCACCATCTCGACCTTGCGCTGGCACTTTCGGACCGCACGGTCGTGCTTGAGCGCGGCCAGGTCACTCATGTCGGCCCGTCGAAGGCTCTCAGCCAGGACCTGGCGCTACGCCGGCAGGTGCTCTGGCTGTGAGCGCCCTGCCTCAACCCTATCCCGACCTTCGTCGCTTCCCGCAGGATCAACACGCATGACCAAGATCGCGATCATAGGCTCCGGACTGATCGGCCGTGCCTGGGCCACCATCTTCGCCAGCCATGGTTTCGACGTCGCACTGCATGATGTCGCGCCCGGAGCGGCCGAGGCCGCCCGCACCCATATCGGCAGCAATCTTGAGGAACTCGCCGGCCACGGCCTCGTCGAGGACCCACGGGGCTCGCTCGCGCGTATCCGCGTCGCCTCGGGCCTGGCGGATGCCTTGAACGGCGCCGACCTCGTGCAGGAGAACGGGCCGGAGGCCGTGGAAACCAAGCGCGCCCTCTTCGCCGAGATGGACAGGCTTGCCGCGCCGGAGACGATTCTCGCCTCCTCGACCTCGTTCATCATGGCCTCGGTGTTCAGCGAGACGCTCCCGGGGCGGGCCCGCTGTCTCGTCGCCCATCCCGTCAATCCTCCGCATCTCGTACCCATCGTCGAACTCGCACCGGCGCCCTGGACGGCTCCAGCCGTCCTCGCCCGGGCCAAGGCGATCTATGAACAGGCCGGGCAGGTTCCGATCGTGCTGCGCAAGGAGAAGCCGGGCTTCGTCCTCAACCGCCTGCAGGCCGTGCTGCTGGCGGAAGCCTTTCGCCTCGTCGGCGAGGGCGTCGCGAGTGCGGAAGACGTCGACAAGACGATCCGCGACGGGCTCGGCCTGCGCTGGTCCTTCATGGGGCCGTTCGAGACGATCGAGCTCAACGCGCCCGGCGGTATTCCCGATTACTGCGCCCGTTACGGCGCCTCCATCGCGACCATGGCGGCACAAGCCGTTGGCGGCGACCCGTTTGGCGCGGAAACCGTCGCCACGGTCATGAGCGAATGGCCCGGAACGCAATCGGCCGAGCGGGTGAAGCGCCTGAGCGACTGGCGCGACACGCGGCTGGCCGCACTGCAGGCCCATAAGCGCGCGGCCGCGCGCAAACCCGTCTGAAATCCTTCATCCTGACCGCTGATGGGAGCCGCCATGGCCAAGAACCGCAAAGTCATGATCACCTGCGCCGTGACCGGTGCGATCCACACCCCCTCGATGTCGCCTTACCTGCCGGTGACCGCCGATGAAATCATCGACGCTGCGGTCGGCGCCGCCGAAGCGGGAGCGGCGCTCGTGCATGTCCATGCTCGCGATCCCGTCACCGGCAAGCCGGACCAGTCCCCCGAGGCCTTCGAGCCCTTCCTGAAGGTGATCAAGCAGCGCAGCGATTGCGTCATCAACATCACCACGGGCGGTGCGCCGACCATGGGTATCGAGGAGCGTCTGCGACCCTGCGCCTATTTCAAGCCCGAAGTCGCTTCGCTCAACATGGGCTCGATGAATTTCGGTCTGTATCCGATGCTGAGCCGCTTCAAGGCGTTCAAGCATGATTGGGAGCAGCCCTATCTCGAAGGCTCGAAGGACCGCATCTTCAAGAACACGTTCCAGGACATCGAGAACATCCTGACGACCTGCGCCGAGAACGGCACGCGCTTCGAGATCGAGTGCTACGATATCGGACATCTCTACACGCTGGCGCATTTCGTCGATCGCGGGCTGGTGAAGCCGCCCTTCTTCGTCCAGTCGGTCTTCGGCCTGCTCGGCGGCATCGGGCCGCACCCGGAAGATGTCGCGCATATGAAGCGCACGGCCGATCGGCTCTTCGGCGACCAGTACCATTGGTCGGTGCTTGGCGCCGGGCGTCACCAGCTTCCGATCGCCGCAATGGCTGTCGCGATGGGTGGCAACCTGCGCGTCGGTCTGGAGGATTCGCTCTGGATCGGGCCGGGACAGTTGGCAAAATCCAATGCCGAACAGGTCCGGGCGGCGCGGAAGATCATCGAAGGTCTCGGACTGGAGCTGGCGACTCCGGACGATGCGCGCGAACTGCTGCAGCTCAAGGGGGCAGACAAGGTCGCCTTTTGAACGGCGCCGCTACTAAAGCATCGGCCCGAAAAGTGGATTGCGGTTTTCGGGAAAGCCGACGCAAGGACAAAGGGTTAAATCATCGGACTGGATACGATATCCGGTCCGTTGATCTAACTCCGCCTCGAAATCGCGGCCGACCTACTGCCGGTCATCATGACGGTGCCGAACGCCTCGATCTGCGCGGCAGAAGATGCATCGTCCCTCGCGCCCCCGACGATTCCGTTCAACGGCAGCGTTTGCTGGAATGCATAATTGAGGCGACCGCCGCGGCGCAGAGGCCGAGCAGACATGCCGAGACAAGCAGGGTCGGCATGATACCGGCCCTGTCGAACCCTGCCGCATAGATCAGCGGCATGGCCGACTGCCCGAGCATGGCCGCCATCGAGTGCAACGCCATCATCGCGCCCTGCGTATGCGGGGTGAGCGTCGCCAGATAGGTCTGAAGTGGAATGGCTGCACTGCGATAGGCGAAGCCGAATGCCAGCAATGCGCCGAACTGCAAAGGCCAGGGAAGATGGGCACTCAGACTTGCCATGGCGAGCGTCATGACCAGCCCGCCGGCCAGGGTGAAATGGACTGGCGTTATCCAGCGCAGGGTGCGGCGCAGGCTGACCCCATAGGCAATGCTGCCGATCATGAAGCCGGAGAGCACGATGCCGACGGTGGACGCACTGGCTCCGACGAGAAAGGCAATGTGCGGGAACAAGCCCTGTGTCAGTCCGGTCAGGGCAAGCTGCAGCCCAAGACCGCGGCGGGCGCTCGCCAGCCCGAGAATCCTGCGATAGGCAGAGAACGCCGAGCCGAACCCGGCGCGCGATGACGAGACTTCGCGGGTATCGCGCAGCGCCGCCGTGACGATAGCGAAACAGGTCAGGCCGATCAGGCCGGCCACGAGCAGGCTGCCGCGCCAGCCGAGCGCATCGGCAATGAAGCCGGACCCAACGGCCCCGGCCAGCGACCCTGTGACCGAGGCCGCACTGGCCTTGCCGAAAGCCTCCTGATGCCCCTCAGGCGCGATCCGCTCCGCCAGGATGGCAAAGCACAGCGGGAATGTGCCGGCCGTGAAGAAGCCGACGACGAGCCGGGTGGCGAGCAGCAGCTCGAAACTGGAGGCAAGGCTGCCGAGCAATGTGCCAAGCGCGCTCACCCCGAGGCAGACGCGCATCACCCGCAATTTGCCGAGTTGGTCGCCGAGAGCACCGGCAATCGGCTGTGCCAGGGCATAGGCGAGCGCAAACGCCGTCGCCATGGCCACAACCTGGCTGCGAGGCACCGCAAAATCCCGGCTGAGCAGGGGCAGCACGGGGTCGAACAGGAACACTCCGAGCGAAGAGCCGAAGCAGGCGAGGCCGAGAATGCGCAGCAATGCGTGCTGCTGGCCGGGCGGCGGCTTCGCGACTTGGCGTGGGGCGTGGCCCCCTGGCGTGCCGACCGGCAGACTGGTCATCAGCTTGCGCAGCCCCCTCAGCGTCATCGGCTGCCCCGAACTCGGGCTCATCCGCTCAGGCACAGACGAGGGATGTCCCCGCCGAGGCGCCTCGTCCCTTGCCCCCCGAATGCCGGCATGAGCCCATGTGATTTGGCCCTGCGCCGGCCGAACAAGATGCGCGCTTTCGTCAAATTCCAGACGGATCGGCCGTTTTCGCGGCTCTTTCAGCAGCATCTTTCAGATGGCATGGCTCAGACGTTCGAGGTCATCGGCGCTGGCGTCATGGCGCCTCCATTTGCGGGATCGCTCGCGGAGCAAGGAGCCAGCGTCACCGCCATCGCACGCGACGTTGGGGGAGATCGGGCGCCGCTCCGCAGGCCGGAAGATCCTCTGTCGGTGCGGTTCGGAGATTGAGTTCGGCGTGGCGCTGGCTCTTGCCCGCCATCCGCAATGTGCCGAGAAGCACTGGAATTTCCAGCGCGTCTCGGTGTCTACGTCGCGGCCACAAGGGAAGCGCGACAGGCGCGGCTATGCAGGTTCATCCCTGCGAAGCGAGGCGGCCACCCGCACGGATGCGGGGGCGCGGGATCGTCCGGTCAGCGGCGGCAGACTTGCACGCGGCGGACGACCCAGCGGCCACGATGGTCGCGCACGCGACGGTTTTCCCACCAGCAGCGGCCATGGCGTGGCGCGACATGCCGCGGGGGCGAACGGTGCCATTGTGCGAGTTCGACGCCGGGATTGGTGGCAACGCTACCAGCCGATGATACCGGGGCAGCAAAGGCAGTGCCCGAACACAGTGCTCCGATAACCATCCCAGCAGCGAGCGCTGCTCCGCGAATATCAACCAATTGATCCTCCTTGGCCTCAAGCCAAATTTTGACCCGGCGCATCACCACGCCAGGCAATCGATCGGCCGCTGTCACGGCCGATCGTTCCTGCTCCGCCCGCTTTGACCGCGAGCTCGGCGAAAACTCTCGGCAGTCGGACAGAATTCAGAAGCGCCAGATGAGCGGAACGATGAAGACGGCCACCACGAAGAACCAGATCAGCAGCGGCAGGCCGAGCTTCCAGTAATCGCTGAAGGCATAGCCGCCTGGCCCCATCACCATCAGATTGGTCGGCGTCGCGATCKGGGTGAGGAAAGCTCCGGCGGCGGCAACGGCCGTGCTCATCAAGACCGGCCGCGGCGAAATCCCCATGCTGGCGGCCGCAGCGACGCCGATCGGGATGACGATGAGCGCGGTCGCGGTATTGCTGATCAACTGCCCCATGACGGCAGTCAGGACGAACAGACCTGCAAGCAAGGCGACCGGCCCGGCATCGCCGACCATGTAGACGAGCCGCTCGGCCATCAGCTTCGCCGCACCGGTTTCCACCATCGCGGTCGAGAGCGGCATCATGGCGCCGACGAGGATCACGGTGGTCCAGCCGATCGCGCGGTAGGACTGCTCGACATTCATGATACCCGACAGGATGATCGCGCCTGCAGCCAGCAAACCTGCGACGGCGGGCGGGACGACGCCTGTGGCAAGCAGCAGAACCATCGCGACGAGAATGATGACAGCCTGCTTCGCGCCGGGGCCCATCGGCACGGCCTGACGGCGCACCAGTTCGGGCGAGCTCACGACGAGGACATCGGGATCGTCGAGATGGACGTCGAGCGCCTTCCAGGTGCCCTGCAGCAGCATGGTATCGCCGGCTTGCAGCACGATGCCACCGGAATCCTTGGTTGCATTCGCGGCGGCGAGTTCCGCCCCCGCGCGCTGCACGGCCAGAACGATCAGATCGCCACTGTCGGTGACCATCCCCGGGAAAACGGTCTGGCCGATCAGGCCGGAGCGCGGCGGGATCACGACTTCGGCCAGACCGGAGCGCTGGTTGAACAGCGTCTCCGCGCCCTGCCCCTGCTTTGCCTCCTCACGGAAGGCGAGATGCATCTCCGCCGCCAGTGTCGCGGCCGCGTCAACCTCACCGCGAACCAAAAGATGATCGCCATCGGCAATGACCGAGCGGCGGATGGGGCTTGCGGTTTCGCCCTCCTGAATGGCGACCAGCTGCAGCCCCGGATAGGCCGACAGGTCGATGCTGGCGGGCGCAGCGCCGAGATAAGGCGAACTGGCACGCACGCGCATCTGATAGATGCCGCTGGCAAGGCCGTATTGCTCGACCAGCGTCTTGGCATGCCGGCTGAAATCGGCGGGCATGGTCGCGCCATTGCGCTCAGGCAGCAGGCGCTGGCCGAACAGGATGATGATCGCCATCGTGCCCGCCAGCAGCGGCACGCCGACCAGAGCGAATTCGAAGAAACCGAAGCTGCCCATCCCTGCATCGCTACTGGCCTCGGAGACCAGCACGTTCACGGGAGTTCCCGTCAGCGCCAGCATCGAACCCGCATGCGCGGCGAAGACCAGCGGCATCAGCAGTTGCGAAGAATTGCGCTTGAGCCGAACCGCGATGACGACAACAACCGGCAGCAATGCAGCGACGGCGCCGTTGAGGCTGATCACCGCGGTCAGCAGCGAAACGAGAATCATGGTGAGAATCAGAAGGCGGGTTCGACTTTCCTCCCCCGCTCCCTTGATCAGGAGTTGGCCTGCCCAGGCGGTGACGCCGGTGACCTCGAGCCCGGAGCTGACGACGAAGAGCGAGGCGATGAAGACGACGGCGGGGTCGCCGAAACCGCCCAGAGCCTGGGGGAGGGTCAGGACACCGGTCGCCCAAAGGGCAAGCGCTACTCCCATCGCGACCAGAACGACGGGAATCTTGTTCCAGATGAACAAGACCACGGCAACGGCGATGATGGTGCCGGTATAGGCTATCGGGCTCAATCGCTCAGCTCCCTATTGGGCCCTGCCAGGCCGCAGAAATGCGTAGGGCGCAGCATGCCGGCGCAGGCTACGCCCCGGCACACCGCACCCAGCCAAGGCCTCAGTCTTCCAGGGTCGCCATCAGGATACCGATGCGGCAACCCTTTTCGTACTCGGTGAGATTCACATACTCCTTGATGGTATGGATCTCGGCCTGCCCGGCGCCGATGGTGATGGTCGGAACCCCGTGCTTGTCAAACCAGTTGGCGTCGAGACCACCATTGGAGAACAGATAGGTCGGCTCGATGCCTAGCAGCTTGAGCGCCTTGGTGGCACGCTTCACCACCGGAGCATCCTGGCCCAGTTCGAAGGGGGGGTAAGCCGGCTTCTGGCTGAACTTCACCTCCGCGGTGTTGCCCTCATGATCCTTCACCTCGCCCTGCGCCTTGGCGAAGGCCTCCTTGTAGCCGTTCGCGATCTTGGTCGCGAAGGCAGCCTCCGGGCTGCGCGCCTCGCCGCGGATATAGACGTAGTCGGTGACGACATTGGTCGCATCGCCGGCCGCGACCGTGCCGCCCTTGCCGCCGAAAATGCCGACATTGCTGGTGCCGTGGCCGTCGGATTTGACGACCTTGCCGAACCAGCCGGCACGCTGTGCCTCGGCGATCGCGATGGCGCCGACCAGCGTCGCCGAAATGCCCTTTTCCGGCGCGACGCCGGCATGGGATGCCTTACCCTTGATCTCGACTTCCCAGTTCTCCTGGCCGACTGCACCGACGAGCAGCTCCGAGGCGAGCTGGCCATCGACATTGATGCACATCGCAGCCCCGCCGAGATCGGCCGGGTTGAGTTCACGGGCACCATGCAGCCCGCTCTCCTCGCGGACGGTGAAGAGCAGGGTGATCGGCGGATGCGGCAGCTTGTGCTTGATCAGCGTCTCGGCGAGCACGACCAGGAGCGCGACGCCGGTGCGGGCATCGCCGCCGAGCGCGGTCGTGCCGTCGGAGACGATGCGGTCGCCCTCACGCCGAGGTTTGGCGCCGGCGCAAAGCGGCACGGTGTCGAGATGGGTGGAGAACAGCAGGCGTGGCCCCGGCCGCGTGCCCGGAAGATCGACGAAGAGATTGCCGGTCTCCGTCGGCACCGGGATGCGCTTGTTGGCATCGTCGAAGCGGATCGCGGATGCCGGCACCCCGACCTTCTTCAGCGCCTCGCTGACCGCAGCCCCGATCTTGGCTTCCTGACCGGTCACGCCTTCGACCGAGAGGAAATTCATCAGGTGGTCGATGGCACTGGCGACGTCGAGGGGGAGTGAGGGGCTGCTCATGATGTCCATCCGATCAGGTCAGGGTTATTTCGTTTCGGGCTGCGCGACCGGCCGTCACAGGCCCCAGGGCAGGCCGAGCATCTTCCAGACCGCGAAGAGCGCCGTCCACAACACGAACATCCAGACGACATAGGGCAGCATCAGGGAGACGATCGTGCCGACACCCGCGGTCTTGTCGTATTTCTGGGCGAAGCCCACGACGAGGGCGAAATAGGCGTTGAGCGGAGTGATCGCGTTCATCGGGGAATCGCCGACGCGATAGGCGGCCAGCACCGCTTCCGGCTCGACGCCGAGCTTCATCAGCAGCGGCACGAAGACGGGCGCGAAGATCGCCCATTTTGCAATCGCGCCGGTCAGCAGGAGGTCGATGATCGCKACCACGACGATGAAGCCGAGCAGCAGCGGCAGCGCGCCGATATTGGCCGACTGCAGGACGCCCGACAGGCTGAGCGCCATGACGGTGCCCATGTTGGTATAGGTGAAATAGGCGACGAACTGGCTCAGCACGAAGAACAGGAAGATCGTGCCGCCCAGATTCTTGATCGACTTCTCGATCGCCGCGATCACCTCCGGCAGCGTCCGCAAGGTCCCGGCTCCGATGCCATAGGCCCAGCCCGTGGTGAGGAACATCAGCATGATCAGTGCGATCAGCCCGTTCATGAAGGGCGAGTTGCCGATCAGCTCGCCGGTTGCCGGATTGCGCAGCGGCGCCCCCKACGGCAGTGTCAACAGACAGAACACCGCAACCAGCGCKAGCAGGCCGAGCCCCGCGAAGCGCAGTCCACGCGTTTCCTGATCGGACAGCGAAGCGCCCTGCTCCGTCGTGGTGCCTTCGGCCGCCAGCTTCGGATCGTAGACGCCAAGGCGCGGTGCGATCATCCGGTCGGTGATGAAGGCGATGACGACGGTGAGGAACAGCACCGAGGCGATCGAGAACCAGACATTGGAAGCCAGGCCGATCGAGCGGTTCGGATCGACGAGATGGGCGGCGTCATTGGTGAACTCGACGAGAACGGCGTCGAGCGGCTTGATCAGCATATTGACCGTGAAAGCTCCGGCCACGGCAGCAAAGCCGAGCGCGAGACCGGCGAGCGGATGCCGCCCAACGGCGAGATAGGCAATGCCGGCGAGCGGGATCAGGACCAGATAGCCCGCATCCGCGGCAATGCTGGCGAGGATGCCGACGAAGGCCAGGATATAGGTCAGCGCCCACCCCGGCGACACGATGACGAGCTTCCGGATCAGCGCCGTCACCAGGCCGGATTCCTCGGCCACGCCGGCCCCGATCATCGCGACGATCATCAGCCCCACGGCGGTGAAGCTCATGAAGTTCGGAATCAGCGACGAATAGATGAAGCGAATGCCTTCGACGTTGAGCAGGCTGCGTATCGCCGTGCTCGCCATCTCGACCTTATGGGTGTCGGGATTGATGCGCTCGAAGGTGACCGCCGCGCCGAACAGGCTGAGCACGGCCGACAGCACCATGACGATGGCGATGAGGATGAGGAAGATGACGACGGGATGGGGAACCATGTTCCCCACTTTCTCGACCGCATCGAGAAATCTCTGCATCGTGGTCTTTGACGCGACGTTCCCGGTAGACATGTCTTGCCCTCCCCTAAGCCTTGGACTTCGGCCCCACGGGGGGTCGCGATGAGCAGGTGTGCCGCCGGAATCGTTGCCGAGGCGGTCATACCGGCAACTTAATTCCCTGCGCGCCGAGGGCATCGGCACAGAATCCCAAAGCTTGGACCGCCTGTCCCAAAGTTGACGGCAAGCTTGCTGCCTCCGGATGGGTTCTTTATCCTGACACAGCCGCTCGAGATCCTCCGATCTCCTATTTGCAGATTGGGGACGTCGACGTGACACCGACGCACGGTAAGGCATGCAAGAGCAATTCGGTAAGCCCGTTACTGCGTGCAATGCTTGGCGCGCGCCCGAATCCTGGGGCTCTTTGACCATGGGCCGCCGCCTCGACACCTTGCGGATGAGCCTGGCGGGACTTGCCGTCGCGTTCGGCCTCAGTGCTTGCGCTTCGGCGCCACGCGGATTGCTTCAACCTGTCGAGCCCGTTGCCGGTACCGACCGTGTGAACATGCTTGCCGCGACGACGCGCGCTCCCTCGGCGGAAGCGGGTGTTCTGTTCAGCGGCGAGCGCGGAGATACGGTCTCGTTCAGCAATATCGTCGTCTCGATCCCCAAGGATCGGGAGGTCGGTACCATCCAGCTGCCGCGCACGGCTCCCGGCAATGCGGCAACGGATTTTGTCGTCACCTCGACCGCGCCGGTCGCCAAGACGGACCTCGTCAAATGGTTCAAGTCGACGGGCGGGCGCAAGCGCCGGGTCTTCGTCTTCGTCCACGGCTTCAACACGCCGTTCGACCGCGCCGTCTTTCGTTTCGCACAGTTGACCCATGACGCCGATGCCGATGCGTCCCCGGTCCTGTTCTCGTGGCCGTCGCGCGGCCATCTGCTCGACTACAGCCGGGATTTCGACAATGCATCGTATTCCCGCTCGGATCTCGCTTATCTGCTGAAGGCGGCTGCAAGCAGCCCCTCTGTCGGCGAAATCGTCATCCTCGCCCATTCCATGGGGAGCTGGCCTGCCGTCGAGGCCGTCAGGCAGATCGCTCTCGAGCAGGGCGGCGTCCCCCGGAAGATCAACAATCTCATTCTGGCCTCGCCCGATCTCGATGTCGGCGTGTTTCGCCGGCAAGTCGAGGACATGGGCTCCCAGCGTCCGCAGATCACGCTTTTCGTCTCGCAGAACGACAGGGCGCTGCAGCTCTCCCGCTTCATTTCCCGCGGAGCGACGCGCCTCGGCGGCATTGACCTGACGCGCGACGAGTACCAGCAGCAGCTGGCGGGGTTGTCAGGCATCACGGTGCTGGATCTCAGCGCCATCAATGCCGGCGACCGCATCAATCACGACCTCTTTGCCGCCAGCCCCGATGCGGTCCGCCTGATCGGAGGCCGGCTGCTCCAAGGCCAGGTCATCACCGATTCCGACGTTTCCACTCCGCTGATGGCTGCGGATGCGCTCGGTTCGGCCGCCAGCCTGATCGTTACCGCGCCGATTCGCGTCTTCGACGCAGCGTCCCCGCGCCAGTAGCGAGCCAAGTGCCGCAAGAGGACCACCTGCTTCCTCCTGATAACGACAATTCTCGGCGGTTTATTGCTTGCCATTGCTAGCTCCGAGCGTCACAGTTTCTTCACGGAACTGAGAAACATTGACCTCCCGTTGGTACGCGGGGCCAAGATTAACGTAACGCTATCGCGAGGAGAATGCCGTGTCGGCTCTCTCTAGTACCAATTCAGGGATCCCGGGCGGAGCGGTCTTCGTTCAGAACTTCTCGACCAAGGGACTGCCCGCGGAGGATCAGTTCGACGCGTGGCGTTCTCTGCTCTCCGAGACGATCGATCTCTTGCCTACGCCGAACGCGTCCGAGCCATTCGACGCCGAGTTCTCGTCGTGGAGCTTCGGCGACGTCGTTCTGACCAGGACGCTCTACGCCGACGCCCCCGCTCGCCATTGGCGGCACAGGCCGCGGTCCTTCATGGATCATTGGTGCGTCGTGCTCGCGCATTCCTGTTCGCCTGAGTGCAACCTGCTTTCCCTGAGCCCCCCCGAGCGGCAAGGCAATCTCAGCTTCCGCTCGCTCGCCATGCCGTTCGAAGGCCAGGCCGAGGACACGGAAGTCCTGACGCTGTTCCTGCCTCGTAACTTTTGCCAGGAGGAACTCGTCGATTTCGAGCGGGCGCACGATCTGGAAATCAATCCCGAACTCGGGGCGCTGCTCACGGGCTATATGGAGAACCTCGCCCGACAACTGCCGCATATCTCGGTGGAGCATGCGCAGGGCCTCGCCACCGCGACGCGTTCGCTGGTCGCGGCCTGCATCGCGCCGCGGGTCGAACGTTCCGAGGCTGCGGAGGTGCCGCTGACCTCCCTTCTGATCGATCGTGCCCGGCGCGTCGTCCGGCAGAACATGGCCTCCCCCGAGTTTGGTCCCGAGCGGCTGGCGCGCCTCATGGCGATGTCCCGCTCCAAGCTCTACCGGCTGTTCGAGAGCACGGGTGGCGTGGCTCATTTCATCAATCGCGAAAGGCTTCGCGAGGCGCATCGCCGACTCGCATCGACTCGCGATGCCCTGTCGATCCACGTCATCGGCAATGAAGTGGGCTTTATCGATCATTCGACCTTCAGCCGGGCGTTCCGACGTGAGTTCGGCTACAGCCCCACCGAGGCGCGCGAACGGCACCTGACCAAGTTCTCCTCGCTCCCATCTGGACTTGCCCAGCAGGATGCGGCGCTGGACGATGCAGCGGGAGGGAGCGGAGATGAACGCGCCGCACACAGCCTTGCCGACTAGCCGAAGAGCATGAGGTTCTCGGCATGAAGGGGGCGACGGGGCGCCTCTCCTTTCTCTACGCGGCCCTTTTCTTCGAGCTCGGCGTCAATCTGCCGTTCTTTCCGCTCTGGCTGCGCGCGCAATCGCTTGGTGACGATGCGATCGGCATCGTGCTTGCCGCACCGCTGCTGACCCGCATCATCGCAAATCCGGTCGTTGGCGTCCTCGCGGACCGGAGCGTGCGCATGACCATTGCGCTGGTTGCCTGCTCGGTGGCTGTCGTCATCGGCACAGGTTTTCTCGCCTTTGCCGCGGGCTTCCTGCCAATCCTGCTGCTGGTGATTGCGATCGCGCTCGCCCAGGGTCCACTGATCGCCCTCACCGATGCCGTAACCCTGCGCAGCCTCGAGGGCTTGCGCTCGGCAGAGCTGCGCTACGGGCGGATTCGCCTGTGGGGCTCGGCGGGCTTTGCGCTCGCCAATCTCTCGGCGGGCTGGATGCTCGACTGGCTGCCGATCTCGTCCATCATCGGAATGTTGCTGCTGTCGGCGCTTGCCACCGCGCTTGCCACGGTCGCCGTCGCAACCATTCGCCTGCCGGAGAGATCAGCCGCTCCCCACGAGAGGGCCGGGTTGGTGGAGAGGCCGCATCTGCTGATCCTGACGATTGCCGGGGCGGCACTCGTCCAGGCGAGCCACGCCGCCGTCTACGGGTTCAGCACGTTGCACTGGCAAAGCCTCGGCATTTCCGGGGGTACCATGGGAAGCCTCTGGGCGGCGGGCATCGCGTCGGAGATCACATTCTTCAGTCTGCTCGGATACGTCATCCGCGGCTCGGCCGGAGCAGGCGTCCTGCTCGCCGCCAGCGGCGCTGTCGCCACATTGCGCTGGGCCGGCATGGCTCTCGACCCGGATATCGCCTTCGTCGTCCTGCTGCAGCTGACGCATGGCCTGACCTTCGGCGCGACGCATCTGGGCAGCATCTTTCTGCTCGCGAAGTTCGCGCCGCGCAGCATGCTGGCCCAGGCTCAGGCCTGGCTTGCCGCCGGATGGGCCGGGGTGATGGCGGCTCTGACGACCCTTGCCGGCTATCTCTACGGCTCGTGGGGGGAGCATGTTTATGGCCTGATGGCGATCGCTTCCGGCATCGGCTTCCTCTTGCTGATCCCTGTCGCAGCCAGCCTGAGACGGGAGGATACGGCTCCGCAGCAAGGACCTCCGGACGCCGAGTACCCTGTCCCAAAATTGGGATGACCAGCGCAGAGTTGGGATTCTGAGCTAATCCGCGCTTCCCGGACTGTTGGTAGCGTCCGTCCCTGCCGCCCGAAGAGATTGGCGACGGACACTTGTCTTGCGCCCGAGGTTCCACGGCCTCTGCCTCGCGGTTGCCAGAGGAAGAACATGATGCTTTTGAACGGCTTGCGAGAGAACCCGTTCCCCGCGAATGGCAGGATCGTTGCAAGAACTCCGCCGTGTGCGAGGGCGGCGCTGCGAGGGCCGAAGGCATGAGCGTGCGTCGCGGCCCTGGTCCCTCCCGGTCTCTGCATGCAGCCGCGCTGACCGTCATTGCACTCGCCTCCGCAGCCTGCCAGCGCGAGGCCGACGAGGCCCCGCCGCCCGTGCGGATCGTCCGCACGATCACGGTCGACGAGCCCCGCCAGGCAGCGGACATCAATTTCACCGGCCATATCGAAGCGCAGGACCAGGCGTCGCTCTCCTTCCGCATCGGTGGCCGGCTGGCGGAGAGGCGCGTCGCGGTCGGCGCGACGGTACGCGAGGGAGAGGTCGTTGCCCGCCTCGACCCCGAGAACGAACTCAACGAACTGCGTTCGGCGCGGGCGGCACTCACGGCTGCTCAGGGCCTTCTGAGAAAGGCCGACAACCAGTTGCAGCGCCAGAGCCATCTGCTCCAGCGCAATGTCACGACGCAGGCGGATTTCGAGGCTGCCGAGCAGGGGCGCACGGCTGCCCGGGCTCAGGTCGACGCCGCACAAGCCCGCGTCAATTCCGCAGAAGATGTCGTCGGCTTCACCACCTTGAAGGCCGATGCACCAGGCGTCGTGACCAGGATCGGCGCAGAGCCGGGCGAGGTCGTCGCTGCCGGCCGGATGATCGTGCAACTCGCAAGGCGCGAGGGGCGCGATGCCGTATTCGAGGTGCCCGCCGCATTGATGCGCAGCCTGCCGGCCGATGCGCGCGTGTATGTCGCGCTCACCGGCGATCCCGGCACCACCGTCAGGGGCCGGGTACGCGAGGTCTCGCCCCAGGCCGACCCGGTGACGCGGACCTTCCGAGTCAGGGTCGGCCTCTCAGAGCCTCCGCAGTCCTACCGGCTCGGGACCGCGGTCCTCGGCACGATCCGCGGCAGCGAAGCCTCGGCCATTACCATACCGTCGACGGCGCTGGTGCGCCGCGAGCAGGATACCGGAGCCTGGGTCGTCGATCCCAAGACGCTCACCGTGTCGCTGCGCAAGCTCGACGTCCTCAGCGCCGACCCCGCGACGGCCCTGATCGGCAAGGGCCTGGCACTTGGCGATGTTATTGTCACGGCCGGCGCGAGCCTTTTGCAGGAAGGCCAGCATGTGCGGCTGACCGGGACGGAAACACGATGAGCTTCAACCTCTCGGAATGGGCCCTCAAGAACCGCTCGGTCGTGATCTATCTCATGATCGTCGCCGTCGCGGCCGGCGTGCTCGCCTTCGTGCGGCTTGGCCGCAATGAAGACCCCTCCTTCGTCATCAAGTCGATGGTCGTCTCGGCGGCCTGGCCGGGCGCGACCATGGAGGACACGCTGACGCAGATCACCGAGCGGCTCGAGCGCCAGCTCGAGGAAACGCCCGGCCTCGATTTCGTCCGCAGCTTCACTACGCCCGGCGTGACGACGATCTTCGTCAACCTGAAGCAGTCGGTCCCGGCGCGCCACGTGCAGGACACCTGGTACCGGGTCCGCAATCTCGTCGGGGACATCCGCCATACCCTGCCCCAGGGTGCGGTCGGGCCGTTCTTCAACGATCGCTTCGGCGACACTTTCGGCATCATCTACGGCTTCACCGCAGATGGCTTCACCAGCCGTGAGCTGCGCGACCATGTCGAAGCAGCCCGTTCGCGCCTGCTCCTCGTGCCAGACGTCTCGAAGATCGAGATCATCGGCGCCCAGGACGAGCGCATCTTCGTCGAATTCTCCGTCAGGGAACTCGCCAATCTCGGCATCGATCGCTCGGCCCTGCTCGGCGCCCTGCAGAGCCAGAACGTCGTGCGCCCCGCCGGCATCATCCAGACTGAGGACGAGAAGGTCTCGCTGCGCGTCTCGGGCGCCTTCCAGTCGGAAGCCGATCTGCTGAACGTCAATTTCCCCGTCGGCGATCGCATGGTTCGCCTCGCGGACATCGCCACCGTGCGCCGCGGTCATGCCGATCCGCCTCAGCCGATGTTCCGCGTCAACGGACGGGAAGCGATCGGACTGGGCATCGCGATGCGCGATGGCGGCGATATCCTGGCGCTTGGCAAGAATATCCAGCGTGCAATGGCGACCATCACCGCCAATCTGCCGCTCGGCATCGAGCCGCGCCTGGTCGCCGATCAGGCCGTGACGGTCGATCACGCGATCGACGATTTCATGACCTCGCTCTGGCAGTCGATCGCGATCATCATGGCGGTGAGCTTCATCAGCCTTGGCGTGCGCCCCGGCCTGGTCGTTGCGCTGTCCATTCCGCTGACGCTCGCGGTGGTCTTCGCCGTGATGCTCGTTGCCGGCATCGACATGCAGCGGATCTCGCTCGGTGCGCTGATCATCGCGCTCGCCCTGCTCGTCGACGACGCCATGACGACGACCGACGCGATGGTGACGCGTCTCGCCGCCGGCGAGGAGAAGGCAAAGGCTGCGACCTACGCCTTCAAGAAATATGCGATGGCGATGCTTGCCGGAACCTTGGTGACGATCGCCGGCTTCGTGCCGATCGGTTTTGCAGCAAGTTCGGCCGGCGAATACACATTCACCCTCTTTGCCGTGGTCAGCATCGCCCTGGTGGTGTCCTGGTTCGTGGCGGTGATCTTTGCACCGGTGCTTGGCGTCGCGATGCTGAAGGCGCCGGATCCGGCATCGAGCAATGCCGGCCCCGGCAGGGTCGAACGAAC
Source organism: Allobosea sp. 05T439 (assembly GCF_056396005.1). Taxonomy (NCBI): domain Bacteria; kingdom Pseudomonadati; phylum Pseudomonadota; class Alphaproteobacteria; order Hyphomicrobiales; family Alloboseaceae; genus Allobosea; species Allobosea sp. 05T439. The sequence goes on from NZ_JBFTKP010000008.1 coordinate 204,741, forward strand.
CTTCCGGCAGCTCCTGTCCGGGGCCATCAGGCTGCGCTGGGCGACCATCGCGGTGACGCTCGCATTGTTCGTCGCCTCCGTCCTCGCCCTGCCGCTGGTGCCCCGCCAGTTCTTCCCCGCCTCCGACCGGCCCGAGCTTCTGGTCGACCTGACACTGCCGCAGAACGCCTCGATCTATGCGAGCGAGCAGCTCGCGACCCGGTTCGACGCGGCACTCAAGGGCAACCCGGATGTCGATCGCTGGAGCACCTATGTCGGGCGCGGCGCAATCCGCTTCTATCTGCCGCTCAATGCGCAATTGCCCAACGACTTCTTCAGCCAGGCCGTCATCGTCGCCAAGGACGTGCCGGCTCGCGACCGCCTGCAGGCCAAGCTGGAAGAGCTCCTGGCCAAGGAGTTTCCGAATGTCGTCGCGCGCGTCTATCCGCTCGAACTCGGGCCGCCGGTCGGCTGGCCCGTGCAGTACCGCGTCAGCGGGCCCGACATCGCCGAGGTGCGCTCGATCGCGATGAAGCTGGCTCAGGTCGTCGCGACGAGCCCCAAGACCGAGCAGATCAATTTCGATTGGATCGAGCCTGCGCGCGAGCTGCGCCTGCGCGTCGATCAGGATGAGGCACGCCGCCTCGGCCTGAGTTCGCAAGCGCTTGCGGCGATCCTGAACACCGTCGTTTCCGGCACAGTCGTGACCCAGGTGCGCGACGATATCTATCTCGTCGATGTCGTCGTGCGGGCCCAGGACGCCGACCGCGTCTCGCTGGATACGCTGCGGACCATGCAGGTCGCGTTGCCCGGTGGACGCTCCGTGCCGGTGTCGCAGTTCGTGACGTTCAGCTACGGGCTGGACGCGCCGCTGATCTGGCGGCGCGACCGGGTTCCGAACCTGACAGTCGCCGCGGACGTCAAGCCCGGAACGCTGCCGGAGACCGTCGTCTCCGCCTTGCAGCCCTCGATCGACGCGCTGCGGAAGACGTTGTCGCCCGCCTACAGCATCGCCGTCGGAGGAACCGTCGAGGAAAGCGCCAAGTCGCAATCCTCGGTCATCGCCGTCGTGCCGGTCATGCTGCTGATCATGTTCACCGTGCTGATGGCCCAGCTGCGGAGCTTCAGACTGTTCGCCATCGTGCTCAGCATCGCGCCTCTCGGCCTCATCGGCGTGGTCAGCGCACTGCTCGTGTCGGGCAAGCCACTGGGTTTCGTCGCCCTGCTCGGCATCCTGGCGCTGATCGGCATCATCACCAAGAACGCGGTGATCCTGGTCGGCCAGATCGAGGCCGAGCGGGCCAGCGGCAAGAGTGTCGTCKAGGCGGCGCTCGACGCCAGCAGCACGCGCTTCCGGCCTATCATGCTGACGGCGGTCTCGACCGTGCTCGGCATGATCCCCATCGCCCCAACGGTGTTCTGGGGCCCGATGGCCTTCGCCATCATGGGCGGCCTCCTGGTCGCGACCGTCCTCACTCTCATCCTGCTGCCCGTGCTTTATGTCACCGTCTTCGGCGCAGGCTCGCCCACACCGAGCAAGACGAAAGCCCGGGCGACGGCCGCTGCGGGAGTTTCTTCGCGATGAGACCGATCTCAGCCATCCGGTTCCAGCCCTCGGCCACGCGCATTCTCCGCGCCGCTGCCGCCTCGATGTTCGTCCTGGCGCTCGCTGCCTGCCAGAACCAGGAGGCCGCCCCTTCGGAGGGCCGCCCGGTCCGCGTGGTCAAGGTCGAGGCCGGCAAACTCGCCAACGACATCAAACTGAGCGGCGAGATCCAGGCCGAGAAGAATGTCGGACTCGGCTTCCGCATCGGCGGCCGTGTCGCCGAGCGGCCGGTCAATGTCGGAGATCGCGTCGCAGCCGGACAGATCGTTGCCCGCCTTGACCCCTCGCTCGAACGCAACGCTCTGACGGCCGCCAAGGCAACGCTCGAAGCGGCCCGCGGCGAGGTGAACACGACGCGAAACACGTTCGAGCGTCAGGAACGGCTGATGGCGCAGGGCTTCACCACCCGGCCTCGTTTCGATCAGTCGCTMAAGGCGCAAGAGGCCGCGCAGGCCCAGTTCGAGGACGCCGAAGCGCAAGTCGAGCTGGCACAGGACCGGCTTGGCTTCACCGAATTGCGCGCAGGCGTCTCGGGCGTCGTAACCGCGCGCAGCATCGAGCCCGGCGAGGTCGTGCAGGCTGGGCAAGTCGTGCTTCAACTGGCGCGCGAGGACGGCCGTGACGCCGTCTTCAACGTGCCCGCCACGCTGCTGGAAACGCTGGAAGGCGACACTCCGATCCGGGTCGCTCTCGCCGAGGCTCCGACAGTGAGCGCATTTGGCCGTGTCCGAGAGGTGGCCCCGCAAGCCGACCCCGTGACCCGGACCTTTGGGGTCAGGATCGGCCTGATCGATCCGCCGGAGGAGATGCGGCTGGGATCGACCGTGGTCGGGACCATGGAGCTCACCTCGGCCTCCATCGTCTCCGTTCCGGCCAGCGCCCTGACCCAGCAGGACCTGTCGCCGGCAGTCTGGATCGTCGATCCCGTGAAGTCGACGGTCTCGCTGCGCAATGTCGACGTCCTGCGCTTCGACCCCGGCCTCGTCATCGTCTCGCAGGGGCTCGAGCCCGGCGACGTCATCGTCTCCGGAGGCATTCAGGCGTTGCACCCGGGCCAACGCGTGCAGCCGCTTCCCGCCGCGCGCGAGGCCGGCCGCACTGCGGCGGCGGCCCGGCCGCCGGGAGGCCCGGCGCTCCCACCTTCGTGACGCATGAGGCCCCTTCTCCGCCGCGGGCGGACCCCTGCAACCAGAGAGTATCCTGGCAGGATCACACCATTCACCAGTCAAGCGATGCCATGATGTCCTCTCGGAGACATTCTATGGAGATCATCCCCGCGGTCGGCGAGGCTGAAAGACTCAGAACCGAACTCCTCGTCGTCGGCGTATTCAGCGGCGGCGCATTGGTCGGGTCGGCGCGGCGTCTCGACGAACGGGCAGCCGGCAAGCTGTCCGCGATTGTCGGGCGCGGCGAACTTGGCGAGGCCGCCGGCGCAACCTTGCTGCTCCATCATTTGCCGGGCTCCGTCGCGACCCGCATCCTGCTCGTCAGCCTMGGCAAGCCCGAAGCCTTCTCCGACCGCGCCTATCTGCGGGCTCTTTCGGCAACGGCGAAGATCATCGCGGAGAGCGTCGTCGCCGAAGCCGTCATCGCCCTGGCCGAACACGAGGTCCCCAAGCGCAGCTTGAACTGGCAGGTTCAACAGGCTGCGCAAATTCTGGCCGATGGCGGATACGTCTTCGTCCTGCCCGGAACCCATCCTCGCCGCCAGATCGCGCGGCCCCGCCCAGTGCGCAGCATCATGCTGCTCGTTCCGCAGACCCTCACCTCGGAACTCCTCGGCGCGCTGCGGCAGGGCATCGCGGTCGCCGAAGGCGTCGCCTTGGCGAAGGATCTTGGCAATCTGCCGGGCAATATCTGCACCCCCGCCTACCTCGCCAGCACCGCGAAGGAGATGGGGAGGGAGTTCGGCTTCAATGTCGAAGTCCTGGAGCGCGAGGATCTCGAAGCGCTCGGCATGGGCGCCTTTTTGGTCGTCGGCAGGGGCTCCGCCAATCCCTGCAAGCTCGTCGTGATGCAGTCCAATGGACGCAAGAGCCGGAGCCGGCCGATCGTCCTCGTCGGCAAGGGCATCACCTTCGATATCGGAGGCACGCCGCTGACCCCGGGAGGCGACCCCGACGAAATGAAGTTCAACATGAGCGGTGCCGGCTGCGTTCTGGGGGTGATGCGTACGGTCGCCCGACTGGAGCTGCCGATCAATGTCGTTGGACTGATCGCCGCGGCCGAGAACATGCCGGGCGGCAGCGCCAGCCGCCCCGGCGACATCGTCACCTCGATGTCGGGCCAGACCATCGAGATCCGGACCCACGAGGCCGAGGGGCGGCTTCTGCTGTGCGATGTCCTGACCTATGCCGAGCGCTTCTCGCCGGCCTGCGTCATCGATGTCGCGACCTTGACCGAGGCTTGCGTCGTGGCGCTGGGCTCGCATGCGAGCGGCCTCTTCGCCAATGACGATGCACTCGCCGCGGAACTCCTGAGATGCGGGGGCGTGTCGGGCGATCGTGTCTGGCAGCTCCCGATCTGGGACGACTATTTCGGCCAGCTCGGCAGCAGCTTTGCCGATACCAGCAATCTCGGGGGGCCTGCGGCCGGCGCGATCACCGCCGCCTGCTTTCTCGCCCGCTTCGCCAGGGCCTATCCCTGGGCCCATCTGGATATTGCCGGCACCGCGTCGATCTCCGGCGCCACCAAGGCCTCGACCGGCCGGCCGGTTCCACTGCTCGCCGAATTCCTCATCGGCCGCGCCGCGGAAGCAGCGTCGCCGAATGGCCTTTCCCTCCCCTCCCCCTCAGCAATGGAGCTGCACTCATGAGCGATCTGGTTTTCATCGGCTTCCCGACCGAACAAAAGGCCGAAGAGGTCCGTCAGAAGGTCCTTTCCCTCCAGCGCGAATATCTGATCGAGCTCGGCGACGCCGTTGTCGTCGTCAAGGACGAGAAGGGACAGGTCAAACTCAACCAGATGATGAACCTGACGGCGGCAGGCGCAGCGTCGGGCGCCCTCTGGGGCACCTTGATCGGCTTCATCTTCCTCGCCCCGCTGCTGGGCACGGCTCTCGGTGCGGCCTCAGGCGCATTGGGCGGAAAGCTCAGCGATGTCGGCATCAACGACCAGTTCATGAAGGACGCGGCCAGCGCCTTGCAGCCCAACACCGCCGGGCTCTTCCTGCTGATCCGCAAGATGACCACCGACAAGGTCCTTGCCGACCTGAAGGGCGTCGGCGGCACGCTGATGAGCACCTCCTTCGACGAGACCAAGGAGGCTGCGCTGCGTGAGGCGCTGGCAGCCAGCGCCAGCGCCAGTGCCGAAGCGGCTCCTCCGGCCGCCACATGACGCTGGACTGGGGCGCCGGAGCGGGAGCAGAACAGGCCCAATGGGCCATCGCGACGGCGCGCCTCGACGATTTCCGCCCCCTGCTGCCGGCAGAGGAGGAGGTCGTCGCCAAGCTTCTCAGCGGGACTTTCGACCGCCTGGGAGATGGCTCGCGCCCCGAGAAACCTGACCCGGCGCGGGTCATTCGCGCATCCTTCCTGCGCTTTCTCATGCTCGGAGGTGAGGAAGGCTGTCGGCCCCACGAAAAGGGCGTCAGGATCAGCGGCGCCTGGATCACGGATGTTCTCGATCTCGAAGCCTGTCGCGTCTTTCGCGACATCGGCCTGAACGATTGCCATTTCGAGGCCGCGCCGATCTTCAGGGCCGCGATCATCAACCGCCTGTTCCTGGACGGCTCCTCGCTTCCCGGGCTCCAGGCTGAGCGGCTCGAGGCGCGCGGCGGCGTTTATCTGCGCGGCGCGGAGGTCACTGGCGAGGTTGATCTCGTTCAGTCGCGTCTCGGCGGCAATCTTGAATGCGATGGCGCCACCATTCGCGCACCAAGCGGCTACGCGCTGCTCGCCCCGAGCCTGGAGGCACGCAACGTCCTGCTGCGGGGGGCGACACTACGGGGCGGCATCAACCTGTCCGGTGCAGTGCTTGCCGCAGATCTCGACTGTGCCGGCGCCGCCGTCACCCGCACTGATGGCATTGCAATCGATGCCAACGAAATCGAGAACCGCGGTAGCGTCGTGCTGCGCAGCGCGCGCATCGAAGGCGAGATCCGGCTGATCGCCTCGCAGATCGGCGGCGACATCGACTGCTCAGGCGCCGTTCTCGCCGCCGCCGGCCAGACTGCGCTGGACATGAGCCGCAGTGCGATCAAGGGCGCGTTCTTCCTGCGCCGGGATGCCCAGGTGAACGGTGCGCTGGTGCTGACCGGCGCTTCGATCGGGACCATCCATGACGAGGCGGCCTGCTGGCCCAAGCAGGGCGATCTTCTCCTGAATCGCTGCCGCTATGGCGCCTTCATCGACGGGCCAGTCGATGCCGAGAGCCGGCTCGACTGGTTAGGGCGGCAGGCGCCCGAGCGCTGGGGCGAGGATTTCTGGCCCCAGCCCTATGAGCAACTGGCCTCCGTCTTCCGCGAGATGGGACATGGCGAAGATGCTCGCGCCGTGCTTGTCGTCAAGGAGCGACTGCAACGCCAGGCCCGGCGCAAGCGGGCGGCCAATCCCGTGCTCCGCGGGCTTCTGACAGCCGCCGACGGTGTGCTTGGAATCACCCTTGCTTATGGTCGTCAGCCACTGCTGGCCTTCGTCTGGCTCCTCTTCTTCTGGTTTCTGGGCGTTGCCATCTTCGGTTACGCCGAGCACCGGGGGGCCGTGATGCCCAATAGCGCCGTGGTCCTGCGTTCGCCCGAATGGACCTTGTGCGGCATCGAACGATCCGAGCAGCGCTCCCTGATCGCCACCCAGCAGACGAGCGGCCTGGCCGAGCCCGGCCAGACCCAGCTCGCCTGCTTCCGCCAGCGCTGGGAGGCCTCGAGCTACCCGGCCTTCAGCCCCTGGATGTACTCGCTCGATACGCTGCTGCCGGTGCTCGACATGGGGCAAAGAACCTTCTGGCGGCCCAATCCGTCCAAGCCTGGCGGTCGTATCGCCATCAACTATTTCTACTTCCAGTCGATCGTCGGCTGGGCTTTGAGCCTGCTGGCAGTTGCCGGTTTTTCGGGATTGGTGAAGTCGCCCTAACCCGGCCGACCCGCCTCGCATTCAGGATGGGAACGACGTGAGCAAAGCCCCGACATCTGCGCGCGCCCCCCGCAGCGGCGATGACAACGCCAAGCGCGAGCCCCTCTCAATCGACCTGGCGCTTCAGGGTGGCGGCGCTCATGGCGCCTTAACCTGGGGCGTGCTGTGCCGGATCCTCGAGGAGGACTGGCTCGAGATCGAGGCGATTTCGGGAACCTCGGCCGGCGCGATGAATGCGGCCGTGCTGGCCTCCGGCTATGCCAAGGGCGGCCGTGCTGGCGCACGCGAGGCACTTGAGCTCTTCTGGCGAAAAGTCTCGGAAGCGGCGCGCTTCAGCCCGTTCCAACGCAGCCCGCTGGACATTCTGCTCGGGCGCTGGACGCTCGACAACTCGCCGCTCTTCGTCGCCATGGACATGATGTCGAGGGTGGTCTCGCCCTACAGCCTGAATCCCACCGGCTCGAACCCGCTGGCCGATATCCTCGCCGAGGTGATCGATTTCGGCAGCCTGGCGACAAGCCCGATCAAGCTCTTCATCACCGCCACAAATGTCCGCACAGGCCGGGGGCGGGTGTTCCGCAATGCCGAGATCACGCCCGACGTGCTGCTGGCCTCTGCCTGCCTGCCGACCCTGTTCCAGGCGGTCGAGATCGATGGCGAGAGCTACTGGGACGGCGGCTATTCCGGCAATCCGACGATGACACCGCTGATCAAGCACAGCGATGCGCTCGACACCATCCTGGTCCAGATCAACCCGGTCGAACGACCCGAGACACCGCGTACTGCGCGCGACATCCTGAACCGACTGAACGAGGTGTCGTTCAATGCGGTGCTGCTGAAGGAATTGCGGATGATGGCCCTGCTGCGGCAGAAGGCCAATCCCGAGAGCGGCGAGGGCGCGCGCTGGGCCCGCATGCGCCTCCATCGCATCACCAGCGACGCCATGACCGAGCTCGGCTACTCCTCCAAACTCAATGCCKAATGGGAGTTCCTGACCATGCTCCACAACGAGGGAAGGCGCTCGGCAGAGTCCTTCTATCGGGAGCATCGGGACGACATCGGCAAGACCTCGACGCTCGATCTCGACGAATTGACCGAGGGCATCTGAGGATAGCGAGCGGATCTGCCGCGCGCTTCAGCACCGACCTCCCGACACCAGGCCTGACCAGGAATGAAGATGACCTCCGGCAAGATCTATCAAGGCGCCCTGATTCTGATTGCGACGATCATGGCGGTCGCCGCGTTGTCGATCGCCAGCTCGGTCTTCGCGCCGGTCGCCTTCGCGCTCTTCATCATCGCGCTCGTCTGGCCGCTTCAGAAGAGCCTGCAGGCCTTCCTGCCCCGCCTGCTCGCGCTCGCGATCAGTGTCGTGGTCATGGTCGTCGCCTTCTTCGCCTTCGGGTCGCTGATCGTCTGGGCTTTCGGCCGTGTCGGCCGCTGGATCGTCAGCGACGCTGCGCGCTTCCAATCCTTCTACGACCAGATCACGGTCTGGCTGGAAGGGCATGGCGTGGCCGTGGCCGGCGTCTGGTCGGAGAACTTCAATGTCAGCTGGATGCTGCGCACCGCCCAGACCATCACCGGCCGCCTCAACAGCACGATGAGCTTCTGGCTCGTCGTCCTCGTCTACGTCATCCTCGGCCTGCTGGAAGTCGACGATTTCGGGCGCAAGGTGCGCACCATGCGCAACCGCGAGACCGGCCAGGTTCTGCTGCAGGGCAGCACGGCCACCGCCAGCAAGATCCGCCGCTACATGGTGGTCAGGACCCTGATGAGCCTCATCACCGGCCTGCTCGTCTGGGGCTTCGCCAAGGCTGTGGGCCTTCAGCTTGCGGAGGAATGGGGCTTCATCGCCTTTTCCTTGAATTACATTCCCTTCCTGGGTCCGCTCGTCGCCACGGTTTTCCCGACCCTGTTTGCGATGACGCAGTTCGGGTCCTGGCAGGCGGTGATCGCGGTCTTCGCCTGCCTCAACCTGATCCAGTTCATMGTCGGCAGCTATATCGAACCACGCGTCGCCGGCAGCGCGCTCTCGATCTCTCCGGCGACCGTACTGTTCTCCGTGTTCTTCTGGAGCTATCTCTGGGGCGTCTTCGGCGCCTTCATCGGCGTCCCGATCACGATCGCATTCCTGACCTTCTGCGCCCAGCATCCCTCGAGCCTATGGCTCGCGGAGCTCTTCGGCTCGCCGGAGAAGGATGCGCCTGCGATCCCGATCGACGCAGCCGTCAAGAGCTGAGGCCGGCGTCCGGCCTGGGCGCGACCTCGATCCGCTGCGGCGCGAGCAGGGCAAGCCCGCCATCCGTGGCGGCTGCGAGCGTGTGAATATAGAAGCCGGTTGCCTCGTCATCGGTCGCCTCCATCACGGGAGACGGCGCCGAGACGATCTTCAGCGGACCGCAGCGCCCGATCCAGTCGACATGGCGGTGGCCGTGCATCGCGACGAGCCGGTGCGACATCGGCTTGAGCTGGCGCACGAACCGGCTGCCATTGATCAACGCCGTGCCGATGCGCTCCGAGAAGGCCTTGGCTGGCTTCGGATATTCCACGGGATGGTGATGCAGCGCGATGACCCAGCGCGCCTTCGGGTATTGGCGCAGGATCGCGAGCATCGCCCGCATGTCCTCTTCCGAAACGAGGCCCAGCGCATTGGTGAAGGAGAAATGAGTTTCGGCGTTCGAGTTCAGCAGCACGAGCCCTAACCCGTCCGCTTCCGCCGGCGGCAGTAGCATCGGGAAGATATCGTCCCAGATATTGGCCAACCCCGCCGACAGGCGCAGCGAGCCCGCATCGGCGAAGGCGGCGATCGTCTTTCGATGGGGCTCCAGCGCCGCCGACAAGGTGCTGCCCAGTCCCGTCCGGTCCTGGTCGACGACCCGGACCCGGTCGCCCTGGATGGCGGCCATGGCCGACAGCGTCCGCATCTGTCTCAGGCGCTTCCCGGGACTCGTCGGCAATTCCAGCCGCGCCGGATTCGCGCGATCCACGATGTTCACGTCGTGGTTGCCGGGAAGGATGAAGCTCCTTTCGGCCAGCGCGGGATGCCGCGCCATCGCGTCCAGGAATTCCGCCCATTCCGCCGACCTGCCCGCATCCGTCATGTCACCGGTGATCAGAACGAAGTCGAGCGGTTCCTGGGCATGGATCTCGTCCAGTCTCTCGAGAACCTGGGCAAGCCGCTCGTTGCCACGCGGGCCGGCGCGCCCGCTTTCGATCCGAAAACCATAGCGCTCCCCGACGACATGGATGTCGGAGAGATGCACGACCCGCCATTTGCGGGCTGACGGCGGCGCCTCGTCATAGGACCCAAGATCGCGCGGCTGATCCATCAACCCATCGGCAAGGCCCCAGGCGAGCGAAGCAACGGCGAGATATCCGCTCATGACGGTCACCGTATTGGCAAGCGCGGGAACGACCAGTCGCAAGGGATTGGCAAGGTCAGCGATCTCGCCCGACCAGCGTGTCGCGGGCCAGGCAAGCGCGGCAATGCCCGCGGCCATGAGGAAGGCAGCAAGGCCGGCGCCAATGGCCGTCGCGGCCCGCAGGCCCGCGCGCTTGTCCTCGCTGGCCTCGGTCGTGAGAAAGCGCTCGGCCAGATGCCGCAGACCCTCGCGGCACAGGGCGTAGCCCGGTTGGACGGCGAGCGAATTCAACGACCAGAAGCTGCGTTCGGCGGCACGGAACAGCGGCCTGAAACCGAACCAGCCGAGGGCCGCGATCAGCGCCAGGAGAATGAGCGGCCCGATTCCTGCCAGCGCGTAGATCCGGCCCGACATCGAGGTGAACCAGGCCGTGGCGACAAGCGGGGCAAGTCCGAGCAGGACGCCCGGCAAGAGAGCGAGGATGATCCAGGCCAGCGCAAGCTTGGGCAGGTTGATTTCCCCCAGCATGCTTCCGGCGATGGCAATCAGGGAGCGCTTCTTGGTGCTGCTGGCGTCGTCCTCTGCGTCTCCAGCCCGCGGTTCGATGATCATCGGCATGGTCAGTCACGATCCAGGAAAACTGCGCTCGCCAGGACAGATCGGCGTCGAATGGTCATGCCTTGCCCCGCAGCAAAATCAGGATGCACACAGCTCAGTTGCCTCGAAGGACATAGCCTTGATGCCAGAGTCATGCACGCTTTCACGGCCAATCTTTCATACCCAAACCGAGAATGGGACGCCGAGCACAGAAGTGAGACACGGGGCTGATGACCGGCGAAAGGGCAGATGCTACTTTAAAATCAGATATTTGCACAATTTGTAACGTGATTTCAATAGAATTGAACGCGCCACTTCAATGCACGAAAGACAAGATTGCAGCGATATTTCAGTAATAATTCGCCAACAGCAGCGTTGGCGAGATTTTGATTGCTATCATATTACATCAAATGAGACACTTTCGCTCCGGAAGATGAAACCGCAATCTTCGATATTCGTCTTATCTAAGCTTCAAATCGAACAAAATACTTGCGCACGAGCATCGTCTCGAGGCCGCGACCGGCATGCGATCATCGGGCTGCCGGCCCCGCCCACACCCGGCTCGCGCCAGCCGGCCAAAGGGGCATGGTCATGACCACCGAAGCCGGCAGGGCGCCGCCCCTTGCCATGCTCACGCGCAGTCTCGGCTTTCTCGCGCTATGGCTGATCCTGATGGGCCCCGCCCTGAAGGATCTGCCCATCGGTCTGATCGCCGCAGCCGCAGCGACCTGGACGAGCACGGCGCTTTGGCCGGAAAGCGGAAAACTGTCCACGCGCGGCCTCTTGCGCTTCCTGATCCGCTTCATACCGCAATCAGCCGTGGCCGGCGTCGATGTCGCGCGCCGCGCCTTTGCCCCACAGCCGGCCTTGTCGCCAGGCTTTGTCACCTATCGCACCGCGCTGCCGCCCGGCATGGCCCGCAGCGCCTCATGTGCGGTCATGAGCCTCCAGCCCGGCAAGCTGCCCGTCGCGGCGGATGCGGACGGCACGCTTCATATCCATTGCCTCGATCTGCGCGAACCGGTGGCGGAACAGATCGCCGCTGATGAAGCAGCCTTCTGCGGTACTCTGGAGAATGGGGGCGATCATGGCTGACCTCTTCACGGGAGCAGCGCTCTTCATCCTGACCGTCACGGCGCTTGGACTGTTCAAGGTGCTGCGCTCCGACATACCCGTCGAACGCATGATGGCAGTTCAGTTGCTGGGCACGGGGGGCGCTGCCGCCGTGCTGCTGCTCGGCGCCGCTTCGCGTTCCGCCGCCATGACGGATGTCGCCTTGCTGCTGATGCTGCTGGCCGCCGTCTCCTGTGCTGCCTTCACCTTCGGGCAGTCCGGCCTCGGCGCCGACGCATCCGAACAGACGGAGGACGAGGCGTGACGGCGCTCGCCAATGCCTTCACGCTTATCGCCGTCGGCGGCGGCGCTCTTCTGTTTCTCGCCGGTACGCTCGGCCTGCTGCGCTTCCCCGACACGCTCAGCCGCCTTCACGCGTTGAGCAAAGCCGACAATCTGGGGCTCGGGTTGATCGTGCTTGGGCTCCTGCCGCAGGCCGAGAGCTTCGCAGGCGGCCTGAAGCTGGTCTGCGTCTGGCTGCTGGCCCAGATCTCGGCCGCAACGGCGAGCCAGTTGATCGCCGGGGTGCTCTATCGGCGCAAGCCCCGCCCATGACCATGCTTCTCGATCTCGCGCTCGTCGCGTGGCTTCTCGCGCTGGCCGTCCATGTCGCCAGGGCCAGGGATGATCAGGGTGCGATCATCGCCTTCATTGCCTTCGGTCTGCTGCTTGGACTGGGCTGGACGCGGCTCTCGGCGATCGACGTTGCCATGACCGAGGTGGCGATCGGCGGCGGTGTCACCGGCATGCTGCTGCTTCGGGCCGAAGCCCGGCTGCGCAAGCGCTCATCCCGCCCCCATGCCCCCAACAGAACCGCCAAGGCAGGCGCCGCGATCGCCTGCACGCTCGTGGCGGCTGGCCTCGCGCTCGCCGTGCTTTCCTTCCCCTCGCCCGCCCCGACACTCGCACCTGCCGCTGCCGCGGCGCTGGACGCGACCGGCCTCGGCAATCCCGTGACGGCCGTCCTGCTGGCTTACCGGGCGTTGGATACGCTGCTTGAGAAGGTCGTTCTGCTGCTCGCCCTCCTGGGGGTGTGGTCGCTGGCGCCCGATCAGCTCTGGGGTGGTGCACCAGAGGTGAGGCAAGCGCTTGCGCCGCCGCCCTTTGTCTACCTCGCCCGCGTATTGCCCCCCTTTGGCGTGCTGATCGCCGTCTATATGTGCTGGGTGGGGGCCGACGCGCCGGGCGGGACGTTCCAGGCTGGCACCGTGCTTGCCGCGATGTGGCTGCTCGTCATGTTGGCCGGCCTGCGTCCCGCACCGGAAACGAGGCGGACGACGCTGCGGCTCCTTCTGGTCGGGGGACCGGCCCTGTTCTTCGCGATCGGCTTCCTCGGCTTTGCGATCGCAGGCGGCTTCCTCGCCTATCCGGAGGGCGCGGCCAAACCCATCATCGTCGGCATCGAGGCAGCGCTGACGATATCGATCGCCCTGACGCTCGGCCTGCTCGTGGCCGGCCCCTCCAGCAGGGCTCCGGCCCCATGAGCCTCGCATCCCTCGGCCCCGCCACATTGTTTGGCCTGTGCGGCGCGGCGCTGGCCGGAATCGGCCTGTTCATCGTGATCACCCATGCCGGCCTCCTGCGCAGGATCGTCGGGTTCAACATTCTCGGCGCGGGCATCTTCCTGGTCTTTGGCGCGGCGGCACGGCGCGGAGCAGCCGCCGGATTTTCCGGCGACCCGGTTCCGCAGGCCATGGTGATCACCGGCATCGTCGTCGCATTCTCGGCGACCGCCCTTGCCGTCGCGCTGCTGCAGCGCCTGTTCGATCTCACCGGCCGCGAAAGCCTGGACGCGCCAGCGGCCGGCGACAAGCAGCGGGCCGAGCCATGACCCCTCTCGCGCCCGCCTCCGTTCACCTTGCCACTCCCGGCGGCTATCTGCTGGTCCTTGCCGTGACCTTGCCCGTCCTCGGCGTGCTGGCCATGCTGATCCTCGCCCCGCGCCATGCCAGGCAGGTCGCGCTTGTCACCGTCGCCGCCGGTCTCGTCACCGCGATCGCTATCGTGGCCGAGTTGATCCGGACCGGCAGCGCGCTCACCTATGTCGTTGGCGGCTGGCAACCGCCGCTTGGAATCGCACTGCGCGCCGACGGGCTTTCCGCGACGATGATCGCGATGACGGCGGTGGTGCTCACGGCAACATGCCTGTTTGCGCGGGACCTCTATGCGCTGGCCCCGAAGACGCAGGACGGGAGGGCGCCGACGACCTTCTGGGGCTTGCTGCTGGCAACCTGGAGCGCGCTGAACGCGGTCTTCGTCGGCGAGGACCTGTTCAACCTCTATGTCGCCCTCGAGTTGCTGACATTCGCCGCAGTCCCGCTGGTCTGCCTCGATGGCCGCGCCGAGACCGTCGCCGCAGCGTTGCGCTACCTGATGTTCGCGCTGCTCGGGTCCCTGCTCTACCTGCTCGGCACCGGGCTGCTCTATGGCAGCTACGGAACGCTCGATATCCAGATGCTGTCGCGCCTGAACGAAGGCGGGCCGGCCCTCTCGGTGGCACTTGCCCTGATGATCGTAGGGCTTCTCGCCAAAGCTGCCCTGTTTCCGCTGCATCTCTGGTTGCCCCCGGCCCATGCCGGCGCACCCGCAGCCGCGAGCGCGGTGCTCTCGGCTCTCGTCATCAAGGCGCCGGTCTTCCTGATCCTGCGTCTCGTGCTCGACATCGCCCCCCCGCAGGCAGCGATCCTGGCCGGTCAGATCCTGGCGGTTCTCGGCGCGTCCTCGATCCTGTTCTGCAGCGTCATGGCGCTTCGGCAGGCGCGGCTGAAGCTGATGATCGCCTATTCGACCGTGGCGCAGATCGGCTATCTCTTCATCGTCTTCCCGCTCGCAGCCGGAAATGAGGCGCAAGCTCCCTGGGAAACCATCGCCTGGACCGGAGGTGCCCTCCAGCTGGTTTCTCACGCGTTCGCCAAGGCCGCGATGTTCCTTGCGGCCGGCGTCATCGCCGAGGCCTTTGGCCATGACCGGATCGCCGATCTCGGCGGGTTCGGCCGCGTACTCCCGATCAGCGCGGCGGCCTTCGGCCTCGCCGGCCTGTCCCTGATGGGGATTCCACCGAGCGGAGGCTTCATTGCGAAGTGCCTCTTGCTGACGGCCGCGGTGCTGAACGGCCACCCATGGCTTGCCGCCACCATTCTGGCCGGAGGCCTGCTTGCAGCGGGCTATGTCTTTCGCGTCGTCGACCGCGCCCTGGCAACACCGGCCATCGCGCTCGTCGCACAGAAACCGATACCGCGGCGCCTCGAGCTCGTGGCCCTTGTTCTGGCGGTGGCGGCCGTGCTGCTTGGTTTCGTACCGCTCGAGCCCTTCGGCTTCCTGCAGCTGGGGCGCTCCGGGGTCATCGCAACGGTGGCGCCATGAACGCTTCCGGCCTGCTCCTTGCCTCTTCGTTGCTCCTCCCGCTCGCAATGGCGGCCTGCTGCATCTTCGGGCGCTTCCGGACCCGTGCGCTGTCGCTGCTTGCTGTCGCGCCCCTGCCAGGCCTGCTCGCGGCGCTTCTGGTGCCGGACGGAACCTCGGTCTTCTTCCCGCCGCCATTCCGGATGTCGCTCCTCCTCGATCGGCCGGGTGCAATCCTGCTCGGCGGCGCCGCCCTGCTCTGGAGCGCAGCGGGCGCCTTCGCGTCCTCCTACATGGGCCGCGAGCCGGCCGCTGCCCGCTTCGCCGTCTGGTGGCTGCTGACGCTGACAGGCAGCCTCGGCCTCTTCATCGTGGGCGATATCGCGAATTTCTACCTGCTCTTCACGCTGGCGAGCCTCGCCGCCTATGGGCTGATCGTGCATGAGCAGACCGCACGCGCTCACAGAGCCGGCGTCGTCTATGTCGTGCTGGCACTGCTCGCAGAGGCGTTTCTGCTGCTGGCCTTCGTGATGCTCGCGGCCGGCCACCCCGACGCCAATCCTGCGATCCGGGACGTGGTCGCATCCCTGCCAACATCCCCGATGCGCGACAGCATCGTTGCCCTGCTCATCCTCGGCTTTGCCTTGAAGATGGGCCTCGTGCCGTTGCATGTCTGGCTGCCGCTCGCCCACCCCGCCGCGCCGATGCCCGCTTCCGCCGTGCTCAGCGGGGTGGTCGTCAAGGCGGGCGTGATCGGCTTGATCCGCTTTTTGCCCTTCGAGGCCGGCCTGCCATTCTGGGGCAACGTGCTGATCGCGGCCGGCATCGTCACCGCGTATTTCGGCGTCATCGTCGGTGTGACCCAGACCCGCGCCAAGACCATCCTGGCCTATTCCACGGTCAGCCAGATGGGTCTGCTCGCCGTCCTTCTCGGTGTCGGGCTCGAGAATGCCGATACCGGGGCGACGAGCCTCGTTGCCTACTACGCGGTGCATCATACGCTGGTGAAGGGGGCCCTCTTCCTGGCGGTCGGCATTCTGGCT
The DNA here is from genome assembly GCF_056396005.1 of Allobosea sp. 05T439. Lineage (NCBI taxonomy): Bacteria > Pseudomonadati > Pseudomonadota > Alphaproteobacteria > Hyphomicrobiales > Alloboseaceae > Allobosea > Allobosea sp. 05T439. The sequence goes on from NZ_JBFTKP010000008.1 coordinate 220,852, forward strand.
GCGACCGGGCAGGCACGGTTGCGTCCCGTCCTGCTGCTCACCGCCCTCCTGGCGCTCAGCCTCGGCGGCATGCCCCTGACCAGTGGCGCCCTTGCCAAACTCGCGACCAAGCCGATGCTGGGCTATGGCTATGTCAGCCACGCGATGGCGCTGGCCGGCGCTTGCAGTACGCTGCTGATGCTGAATTTCCTGTCGATCGTGGCGCGCGACGCACGGGAGAACTCCCCGTCCTCCGCTCCTCCCGGACAGCTCCTCCCCTGGCTCATCGTCGCGGCCGCCTCGCTGGTGATCCCATGGTCGCTCTATCCCGCAATTGCGGGCGAAGGCATCGCCAGCCTGCTGCAGCCCGACGCGCTCTGGAAGGTGGCCTGGCCCATGCTGCTGGGCGCGCTTGCCATGCTGCTGGTTCGTCGCATCACGGCATTGCCTGGCTCCATCCCCGAGGGTGACATCGTCGTGCTGGCAAAGGCCGGTACCTCCGTCATTCAGCGCCTMGCTGCCGGCATCGAGCAGGTGGACGCCCTGCTGCGCCGCTGGTCGGTGGCCGGGCTGTCGCTCATCATCGTTGCCGTTCTGCTGGGAGCGCTGATGTATCGAGCCTGAACGCGAGCGGGTCTGTGCTCCCTGGCTCTCTGGCTCTCTGGCGCCCCGGCCATGGTCGGATACAGTACCCGCATCCGCCCTTCTGCAGCGGAGCACATGACCCCGCTTCGGTGAACGACCAGGACAGCGGAGGCCTCGTGCCGTGGCCGCTTTGACACGCATCATCACAGGACTGGACCAGACTTGAGCCCGATCGAGAGTACCGCCGTCATCACCGTGATCACGATTGCCCTGTTCGCCTGGAACAGGCTGCCGGTCATCGTCGTGGCCATTGGAGCAGCGCTTTCGCTCTGGGCGACCGGTGCCGTCACGCTCGAGCAGGCTCTCGCCGGATTTGGCGATCGCGCGGTGCTGTTCATCGCCAGTCTCTTCATCGTCAGTGCCGCGCTCGAGAAGACGGGCGTGACCGCCTGGGCCGGACAGCTCCTGATCGCCAAGGCGGGCGAGAACAGGCGGACCCGCCTGCTGATCATCATCATGACGGCMGTCGGCTGCCTGAGCGCCCTGATCAGCGGCGGCGGCGCGGTGGCAGCCCTGATGCCGGTCGTGGTGATGGCCGCGATCCGGCTGCGGCAATCCCCGTCGCAGCTCCTGATGCCGCTGGCCTTTGCGGCCCATGCCGGCTCGAACCTGCTGCTCACCGGTGCCCCGAAGAACATCCTGGTCTCGGAAGCGCTGGAAGATGCCGGGTTGCAGGGCTTCGCCTTTGCCGAGTTCGCTCTCGTCGGCATTCCCCTGCTCGCCGGCACGATGGCGATCATCCTGCTGCTCGGGAAGCGCCTGTTGCCCGAGCAGAGCAGCGCGCGCTTGCCCGCCGACTTCAGCCGCCACGCCCAGACGCTGGTCGAGCACTACGGACTGAGCGACGGCGTCTTCCGGCTGCGCGTGCGCGCCACCTCGTCCTATATCGGGAGTGCGCCCGCAGCCCTGGACTTCGCCGGCGATCAGCGTCTCACCTTGATGGCCGTTCAGGCCGGAGATTCCGGCACGCCATTGCGCGCGCCGGCGATCTCGGAGGGCGACTACCTGCTGGTGAAGGGCGATGCGGCAGCCGTCGCCGATCTCGCAGCGGAGAAGCACCTCGCCTTGCGCGAGGACCGAGGGGACGACGAGGCCGGGCCGAGCCTGTTTAACCGCCGCTCCGGCCTCGCGGAAGTCGTTATCCCGCCGCGCTCGGCCCTGATCGGGCGCGCGATGTTCCCGGGCATGATCACCGATAGCGGCGATCTCGTGGTGCTCGCGGTGCAGCGGGCCGGCGTCGATCTCGAACCCGACGATGCTCTCCAGGCTGGCGATACGATCCTGCTGGAAGGCAGCTGGAAAGCACTCGACCTGCAGCTCACGGACCCCGACATCCTGGTCGTCAACTCGCCCGATCTCGTCAGGCGCCAGGCGGTGCCGATGGGCGCCGGAGCCGGCGTCGCCGTCGCAGTGCTGGCCTGCCTCGTCGTGCTGCTCGCCACGGGCATCGTCCCGCCGGCGGTGGCCGGGCTCGTCTCGGCCTGCCTGCTGATCCTCACAGGCATCGTCACGGTCGAGCAATCCTATCGCGCCATCAACTGGACGACGGTGATCCTCGTCGGTGCGATGATGCCGCTTTCCACCGCCATGGTGCAGTCGGGCGCGGCACAGCTCGTGGCCAATTACCTCGTTGCGCTCACCGGCGATGCCGGACCGATCGTCTTTCTCGCGGGCCTTTTCGTGCTGACCGCAAGCCTCGGCCAGATCATGAGCAATACGGCCACCACGATGCTGGTCATCCCCATTGCCATGGCGGCGGCCACCGGCATGGGGGTTTCGCCCCGCCCGATCCTGATGAGCCTGTGTATCGCGGGTGCAGCGTCCTTCATGACGCCGATCGCGACCTCGACGAACATGATGGTGATGGGCCCCGGCGGCTACAGCTTCAATAGCTACTGGAAGCTCGGGACGCCGCTGATGATCTGGTTCTTCATCATGGCGGTGTTCTACGTACCGCTAATCTGGCGGTTCTGAACTCCGGCGGTCCGGACTCGAACCGCCGCCCATGATCCAATCGGCGCGGAACCGGCTCCGCCGCCGCCTATCGCGTGGCGGGTACGGCAGGAGATGCGGACGCCGCGCCACGCAGCGGTTCGTCGATCCGGTCGATCAGATAGGGAAAGAAAGGGTTCGACGACATGCGCAGCAGCGAATCCAGATTCACGATCAGGGTGCCGCGCTCACCGCGGGCGGCGACCGCCCCGAGCTTGATGCCGAAATCCTCCGCCGGATCGGGCTTGAGGCCGTAGAGGCCATCGGTGACCGGGAATGGCAGGGCGACATGCGACAGTGAAAACACGTCGAAGGGATAGGACAGCCCGAGGTCTCGCACGGTCTCGGCCGATGCGCCGGCCTCGGTCACCCGTTCGACGACATCGCTGGAATCCTCGCTGGCATTGGTGATGATCGACACCCGGAAATTCCGCGGCGGTGCCGGCAGCATGCGGCTCAACAGCGTGTCGGAGGCCGAACTCAGCAGCGGCCCGAACTTGGTCGAACGGTTCAGGTCGAACAGGACGAGCTCGCTGCCATTCGCCGGCAGATGGGCATAGAGCGAGGTGATGATCGCCCGCGTGCTCACGGTGAAATCCATCACCGACTGGAAGCTGATGAGCGGCGCCAGGTCCTTCAACCGGTTTTCCCGCGCCAGCCGCAGGATCTTCTGCTGCAGGGCGCTGGTCAGCAGATGCGACTGGCGCGCGCCGTTGACCGGGAAGGAATTGTACTTGAACGGGTTGAACTCGGGCAGGACGCTGAGCCAGGCCGCCTTGGCGAAAGCCGGCAGGATGGCCGGCAGGCCGGCAAGCCCGGCGAAGCGTGCGAAGGCCGTGATCCCGATCATCGGCGAGATCAGGACAAGGCGGTCCGGCCGCGCCAGTTCCTTGTTCTCGAGCGCTTCGAGCGCATACATCAGCGCAAGTGCGCCGCCATTCGAGAACCCGACGAGATGCAGTGGCGCGGCGGGCTCGACCCGCTTTCTCGCCTCCCTGACCGCGAGGCGCGTCGCAGCCAACCAATCCTCCCATTCGATCTCGGTCAGCCCGGCCGGCACTGTGCCGTGTCCTGGCAGACGGATCGCGATGGCGACGAAACCACGGTCACGATATTGCCGTGCGACGTGGCGCAGGCTGTAGGGCGAATCCGTCAGCCCGTGCAGGAACACGGCCACGCCGACCGGCTTGCCCTCCGGCTCCATGACATAGGAGCGGTTCCAATCCTGCTTGAAATGCTCGGGATGAATCGCGCTGCCGTCGAAATAGCGATTGACCGGAACACGCTCCTCAGGGGCGAGCTTTTGCGTGACCTCCGCCCGCACGCCCGCGAAAGCTGCCGCCTCCGCCTTGAGATAGTCGTCCCAGCTGCCGCGATCGAGCTCCTTGATCGAGAGTTCATGCGGCACATAAGTGTGCCAGGGTTCAAGCGGCGCGCCGCGCTGGGTGTCGTAGATGCGCAGTCCGAGCAGGGACAGCGCGACGATCGCGAGGACGGCGCCCCCGCGTTTCAGCGTCTTGCCGATGAAACCGCGCATGCCTGGAACCTTCGAGAATCTGCTCTGCCGATGATACGCCGGACCGGGAGGTCAGGCAGCAGCCTTCCGGGCGGCGAGCGCGATCGCGATATAAGCCCAGCCGGCGAAGAGCAGCGAGACGCCCACCAGCGTGCCGGGCGCATAGATGCCGCCATAGGGGAGCCGCATCGCCAGCGCGACGCCAACGACGATCGTGATGATGCTGGACAGGAACATCCAGCCCACGCCGCTCTGCGCCCGCATCTTGATGGCAAGCCCGAGCTGGGCGAGGCCTTCCGCGATCAAGACAAGGGCAATCACCAAGGTGATGGCAATCGCCCCCTTCATCGGGTTGAAATACACCAGAATGCCGCCCAACAACTCGATCATCCCGACCAGCAACTGCCAGACGAAGCCACTCCACTCCTTGACCATGAAGGACTGGACCACCTTGAATGCGCCAGCGACAGCCAGGATCAGGCCAAGGAACAAGGTCACCGCCATGGTCGAGATGGCAGGGCTTGCAATCGCGATGATCCCGCAAATGACCAGGGCGATCCCGAGTGCGATGATCTTGCCTGACATCAGCCGAACGAGGCTGTGATCGGACCTGCTTGAATTCTGGGCCATGAGTTGCGCAATCCGTCGCTGTAGAAGCAAGCGATGGCCTTGCCGCCGAGGCCGCCCGCCGCACCGGCAGACAGTCGCAATCGGGCAATGCCGTCATGAGCAGTTATGCCGCGCCTGGTCTCGGGACGGATCAGCAGGGAATCCCAAAGCTAGTCAGGGAATCCCGTTTTCATGGATTTTGGCGGGCAGCGGCCCGGGTGTGCCGGCGCAATGACGCGACGGACGCCCGGACCGCGATCAGGCGCGGATCGGAGGCCTCACGCACCGACCTTCGCCAGGACGTCGGCGCGCAGGAAGCGCTCGATGAACAGCATGAACAGCACGGACGGGACGAGCAGGATCAAAGCCGTGATCGACGCGACCTGGTAGTTGCCGCCCATCGCCGCGTTGTAGAGCAGCAGCGGCAATGTCGTGACCTGCGGCACACCGACGAAGAAGGTGCCGGTGAATTCGTCGAGCGATTCCAGGAACACGAAGATGCCGCTGGCGATGATGCCAGGCGCAGCCAGCGGCAATGTCACGGTGGCGAAGGTACGCAGGGGTGACGCGCCAATATTGCGGGCGGCGAGCTCCAGGTCCTTGTCGACTGCGGCAAAGGCCGCCGCCGCGATCCAGACGGAATAGACGAGGCCGTGAGCGGCATGGACGAGGACCACGGCAAAGACCGTGCCGTTGATGCCGATCTGGTAGAAGACGCGCGCGACGTTGATGTAGATCGCGACGGACGGGAATGCCTGCGGCAGCAGGAACATCACCATGAACAGCGCGCGCACCGGCAGCTTCAGCCGCGCCAGCGCATAGCCGGCCGGGATCGAGAGCGCGAGCGCGACAATGACCGTCAGCACCGCGATCCATACGCTGGTACCGAGCGAGGCCATGGCGTCGCCGGTCGGGCGGAAGACCTGCTCCCAATAGCGGGTGCCATAGGTCACCGGCAGCTTGTAGGGCGTGTACCAGCGCTCGGCGACGGACCACAGCGCAAGGTTCGCAAGCGGACCGATGAGGACGAAGGCGAAAGCGGTGAGAAGGGCGGCAGCCAGCGCCGCCTTCGCCGTGGAGGCAAGCCGGATCATGGTGCGGCCTCCTTCGACATGCCGCGTTTCAGGTAGAGGATCGCGGCACCGGCACTGATCAGATAGGTGATTACGCCGAGCGCATTGGCAGTGGCGTAGTCGCCATAGGCGTTGATGCGGAAGGCCATGTCGACGGTCAGCATGGTCGGCTGCGAACCCGACACCATCATCGGCACCGAKAGCACAGAGAGCATCGTCACGAAGGACAGGACCAGCGCGACGAGGAGCGTCGGCATCACCTGCGGCAGCGCCAGCTCCACCAGCACCCGCAGGCGCGAAGCGCCGAGATTGCGGCCGGCTTCGAGCGTCGCCCGGTCGATCGACGCCAATGCGCCGGCCAGCAGCAGGGCCACGAACGGCGTCTGCTTCCACACGAAGGTCGCGATGATACCGCGCCAGTCGAGAAAGCTGGTCGCGCTCAATGGGTCCATCAGGCCAAGCGAGACGAAGGTGTTGTTCATCAGCCCGTTCTTGGCGAGGAAGGTCCGCATGCACTGCGCCGCGACGATGAAGGGGATGAAGAGCGGCCAGCGATAGAGCGCCTTCAGCGTACCCACGACCCATCTGTTTTCGCCGAGCGTCAGCGTTCCCGCGATAGCGATCGCAGCCAGTGCCGTCAGCAGGCAGGAGGACAGCACGATGATCACCGTGAAGACGATATCGCCGGAGTAAAGCTCAAACGCCTTGGCKAACCATTCCAGCGTCAGCGAGCCGTCCGGGCGCGTGAAGGCCGAGACCAGCGAAAAGCCGAGCGGATAGAGAAACAGAGCCGCGACGAGGAGCAGGCCCGGCGCGATCAGGATCAGCGCCAGCTGGCGTTGGGACATGGGCAGATATGCCGATCGAGAGGAGAGGTGGCCCGACTTGCGTCGGGCCAGGAGGTGGTGGAACGTCTCAGTTCGCGACCTTCTTCTCGTAACCTTCGAGAATGTCGTTGAAATAGGGCGCGATCGGGAACGCCTTGGCGTTCTTGGACAGGTCCGTCGGGGTGATGTCGGTGAAGAGCTTGTTCCAGGCAGCCTGGTCGAGCTTGCCTTCAAGGTTCTTGGCATCGATGCCCGGATACCAGTTGAACTTCTTCACGATGCCGTCCGCCTGCACCTGCGGGCTGGTCGCGAGCGCGATGAACTCCTCGGCGAGCTTCCGGTGCGCGGTCTTCTCCGGCACGGCGTAGTACATCGGCTGGCCCGGCATGCCGGGGGCCGCGAGCTTCAGCTTCATGTTCGGCGGCAGCTTGCCGTCAGCCTGCCAGGAATAGAACATGTCGACCCAGACCGGCCCGATGGCGATCTCGCCGCGGTTCAGCATGTCGAGTGTGCCGGCATTGCCGGGGGTGATCACGACGCTCTTGTTGAAGTCCTTCAGGTCGGCAAGCGCGCCATCCCAGGTTGCCTTCACCGCCGGATCGTACGGTCCCTTGATCAGCTTGTCGGCGTCGCCGCCGAAGGCGTAGACCCAGCCCGCCACGAAGGCGACGCCGGACATGCCGCCCTTGATGCCGTTATAGCCGAACTGCTTGGGGTTCTTCTTGGCCCAGTCCTTCAGCTCCGCATAGGTCGCCGGAGGCGATTTCAGCATGTCGGCATTATAGGCGAGCGCAGTCTGCGACTGGAACATCGGGATCACGAAGCCGGAAACATCGGCGCCGAGCGAGTTCTTCGCGGTCTCGCTGGAGACGAGCTTCGCGGTCTCGACCTTGTCGGTATATTTGGCGAGGAGACCTTCCTTCACCATCGTGCCGGCGGCCTTCTGGTGGATGACGACAACATCGAAATCCGAAGCGCCGGCGCTCTTCTGGGCGTCGAGCTTCTCGAAGATCTTCTGCGATCCGGAGTCGCCGGCGCCGGTTCCGACGGAGACGACCTTCACGCCGGGATGCGACTTCTCAAACATCGGCCCGAGATAGTCCTTGACGTAGTCGACCATGTTCTGGTCGCCGGCGGTGGCGACGTTCAGGGTCTGAGCGGACAGCGGCGTCGCCACCATCAGCGCTGCAATCGAGCAGGCAACTGTAAGAATGCGCATGAGCTGACTCCCTGTCAGGCGGCGATCCCGGCCTCGGATGCCGGGAAGATGTGGAGGCGCTGCAGCGGAATGCGCAGGCCGACTTTCGTTCCGAGTTCGTGACGGGCAGCGTCGTCGACCGTGATCTGGCGGCCGGCGGCTTCGACCCGGTAGCGGTAGACTCCGCCGGGATAGGCGCGAGCCGCAATGCGTCCGGGCACCAGCAGGTCGTCGGAGGCTGGGGCGTCGGCCGCATCGAGGCGCGCGACATCGTCGCGGAAATAGGCGACGGCATCTCCGACAGGCAAAGCATCGAACGCCTCGGCCGCGATCTGGGCCGTGGCGTCCCCTGCCCTCAGCGAGGCGCCGCGCTCGGAGCGCTCGACATGAAGGGGAAGGACATTCTCCGCCCCCATGAAATTGGCGACGAAGGCGGTCGCCGGGCGATCATAGACCTCTTCCGGCGTGCCGACCTGCGCAATCCGCCCCGCCTGCATGATGACGAGCCGGTCGGCCATGGTCATGGCCTCCTCGCGGTCATGCGTGACATGGACGGCGGTCAGGCCAAGACGCTGCTGGATCGCGCGGATCTCATGGCGCATCGTCATGCGGATCTTGGCGTCGAGATTGGAGAGCGGCTCGTCGAGCAGCAGGATGCCCGGATCGATCGCCAGCGCCCTGCCAAGCGCAACGCGCTGACGCTGCCCGCCCGAGAGCGCCGTGACCTTGCGGCCCTCATATCCGGTCAGGCCGAGGAACTCGAGCATGGACGCGACCTTGGCGGCGATCTCGGCCTTGGACGCACCACGCAGCTTCAGCCCGTAGCCGATATTCTGCAGCACCGTCATATGCGGCCAAAGCGCATAGGACTGGAAGACCATCGCCATCCCGCGCTTCTCCGGCGGGAGTGACGCGACATCATTGCCGCCGACGATGATCGAACCGGATTGCACCGGCACGAAGCCGCTGAGCGAACGCAGCAGGGTGGTCTTGCCGCAGCCGGACGAACCAAGAAGCGCCGTGAAGCTGCCGGGCGTGAAATCGAGGCTGACGCCGTGCAGCACCTGCGTGCCGCCATAGGCGACATGCAGGTCACGCACGCTGATGGCCGCGCCGCTGCGCGCCCTGTCCGGCACTCCCACTTGCAAACGCTTTCTCCCCTGTCGCGACCTTTTTTCCAGCTCTATGGAATATCTCTTCCATTTTCTGGACCGCTTGGAATAAACATAACGAACACTCGCGCCGATGTGCAACAGGTTTATGAAGGCTTGATGTCACCCCAAATTCATTCGATCTGGCTGATGCCGAGCGCCGAGGACGGCGCATTCCTCTCCAGCCTGGTTGCGGATCTCTCGGGCCGCTTTGGCACGCCGCTGTTCACGCCACATCTGACGGTCAAGGGTGACACGGATCTGCCCATGGCCGCGCTCGCAGGCGGGATCGCGGAGGCCGCAGCCGCAGTCCCGGCCTTCCGGGAGGCGGTCGCCGCGATCGAAACCAGCGACGCCTATTTCCGGTCATTCTACGCGCGTTTTCGCATCAGCGCGCCGCTGGCGCAGCTCAAGCAGCGACTGGACAGCGACATGGCAGACAGCTTCATGCCGCATGTCTCGTTGCTCTATGGCCCCGTCGCGCCCGCCCCGAAGGCCTCGGCCGCGGCCGAGTTTCAGCGCATGCTGGCCGGGAGAGCCATCGTCTTTGACCGGCTCTGCGTGGTTCGGTCAGGCCAGGACATCCCCATTTCCGAATGGGCGGTGATCGAGACGGTCGAGCTTGGCAAGAACGGAACCTAGACGAGCCCATCGGCTCAGTTCGGCCGGAAAAACGACATCCGGACAAGCGTCAGGCCGCTGCCTCTCGCGAAGGTGAGTTCGCCGTCATGGGCGCGTGCGACTTCCGCGGCGATCGATAGGCCGAGCCCGGAGCCTCTGGAGTGCCCGCCCTTCTCGAAGGGCCTGGTCATTGTTTCCGCCAGCTCGATCGGGAAGCCGTCGCCATCGTCACCAACCTCGATCCAGGCGCTTCCCGTGTCCGCCGAGACCGTCACGGACAGCCTCGTATGCGCTCCATGGACGAGTGCGTTGTCGATGAGGTTGGCAAGCGCCTCGCGCAGACTCACCGCGTCGCCGTCGATCACCGGAGCCGAAGGCGCCGGCGTGAAGGAAATATCGACCTCGCGCGGCAACGAGAGCGGCACGGCCTTGGCGAGAACCGATTTTGCCAATTCGTTGAGATCGACGGGCGCGGCGCGTGCCGCGTCGGCGCGGTGGATGACCATGGCGTGGTCGAGCAATTGACTGGTCAGACGCGCCAACTCGGTGGTGCGCTCACGAACGCGGGCGATATGTTCGGCGCGGCGTTTCAAGGGGCTCGCGCTCGACAGGATCTCGACCTGGGCGTCGAGTGCGGCGAGCGGCGTGCGAATCTGATGGGCCGCGTCGGCAATGAATCGTTGCATCACGGCCATGCGATCGGAAAGCCTGCGCATGAAATCGTCGATGGCGTGGACGAGGTTGCGGATCTCGACAGGCGGCTCAGTCTGGATCGGGCGCAGATCGTCGGGGCGCCGTCCTGCGATTTCCAGCTCGATCCGCGTCAACGGCTTCAGGGCGAGGCGCACCGCAAAGCCTGTCGCCAGCAAGGCGAGCACGCTCATCGCAGCGATGACACCCAGTGCCTTGAGAGTGAGATCGCGCGCAAGCGCCGTGCGAGCATCGGTCGTCTGGGCCACCACGATGGTTGCCCAGCCGCCGAGCATGGCATCGTCGATCTGGCGGGCGACCGTCGCAATGCGCACGCCCTGTCCCTGAAAGGAGCCGTCCTCGAGCACGACGCCGCTGCGCGCGGCTGCCGGTTCCGCCCCCGAGGCGAGATCCTCATAGCCTGCAACCACCACCCCGCGCGGATCGACCACCTTGTAGAAGACCAGATCATAGGCGGCGAGTGTCGCGATCGCGGCGACGGGGGGATCAAGCGCGACGACCCCGCCCTGGACATAGACATTCTCCGCGATCTGGATCGTGCCGCCGCTGAGCAGCCGATCATAGGCCTGCTGTGCCGCGATCGTCGCCGAGTGCCAGGCGGCGACGCCGAGCACGACCGCGCCGAGCCCCAGCACCGCCGACAGAACGACGATGATGCGGACCCGCAGCGAGAGGAGCAGGTCATGTCGTTGCAAGCTGATAGCCCAGGCCGCGCATGGTTCTGATCTCGATGGGGGCATCTGCGAGCTTGCGCCGCAAGCGCGCCACGAACTGCTCGACGGCGTTCGGACTCGGTTCCTGATCGAAGTTGAAGAGCTGCTCGATCAGTTCCTCCTTGGGCACGATCCTGTCCGGCCTGGCCGCCAGGATCTCGAGCACCGTCAGCTCGCGGCGCGTCAGGTTGAGCGTCCTGTCGCCGATGCTCGCGACCCGGCCCGCTCGATCGATCACGAGCGGGCCCACTCGCAGCATATTGTCCGAAAGCCCGGCGCTGCGCCGCAAGAGGGCGCGAGCACGTGCTTCAAGTTCGCGGTAGTCGAATGGCTTGGTCAGGTAATCGTCCGCGCCGAGATCGAGCGCGCTGATCCGCTCGTCGACAGCCGAACGCGCGGTGATGACCAGGACCGGTGTCTTCAGCCGTCTCGCGCGCAGGCTCTTGAGCAGCGTGAGCCCGTCCTCGCCCGGCAAGGTCAGATCAAGAATCACGAGATCATAGGCCTGGACCTGAAGCAGCTCGGCAGCTGTGCGCCCGTTCGATTCCCAATCGACGGCGTGACCGATCTTCTCGAACCGCATCACGACGGCCTCGGCGATATCGGCGGTGTCTTCGACGACGAGAACGCGCACGGCCAAAACATCCTTCGTCGGAGTCAGGTCGGAGTCAGGTTCGCAGGTTACTAGCATGGCAAGCGCCGCAAGTGCGCAGGGAAACGAAAGCAAGGGAGGGCCGATGCACGCCCCATTCACCACCAGCGCCGCCGCGCCGCTTCTCTCCGTCGAGGGCGTCACGCTGCAATACAAGACGCCGGATGTGGTCGTCACGGCGACGCGCCGCGTCTCCTTCGACGTCTATCCGTCCGATCGTTTCGTCCTGCTTGGCCCCTCCGGCTGTGGCAAGTCGACCCTGCTCAAGGCGATCGGCGGCTATCTGAGCCCGGTCGAGGGGCGCATCCGCCTCAAGGGACACGAGATCACCGGGCCAGGACCGGACCGGATGATGGTCTTTCAGGAATTCGACCAGCTTCTGCCCTGGAAGACGGTGCGCGAGAATGTCGTTTTCGCCCTGACCTCGAGCGGCCGCGCCGGAGCGCCGGAGGCCGAAGAGCGTGCGAAATCCTATATCGACAAGGTCGGCCTGACGAAATTCACCGACAGCTATCCGCACATGCTTTCCGGCGGCATGAAGCAGCGCGTCGCGATCGCGCGCGGCATGGCAATGGAGCCCGACGTCCTGCTGATGGATGAGCCCTTCGCCGCGCTGGACGCGCTGACGCGCCGCAAGATGCAGGACGAGTTGCTGCGGCTCTGGGACGACACCCATTTCACCGTGCTGTTTGTGACGCACTCGATCGAGGAGGCGATCCGTATCGGCACCCGCATCCTGCTGCTGTCGCCCCATCCGGGCGAGGTCAAGGCCGAGCTCAACAGCGTGCCCCCCGAGGAGATGGGCACCGGCACGCAGGCCGCGCTCGAAACCCGCATCAACGACATGCTCTTCGCGGCGCATTGAGACGGAGACGACAGACATGACCGACCTCCTGACCTTCCGCCCGGAAATCATCCGCGACGTCAATTCGAGCGATGCGCCGGTCGTGGCCAAGTCGCTGAGCCTCATCGAACGGACCTACCGCCTCGGCTTCGTGCGCAAGGGGCTGATCCTCGCGGTGCTCGCCATTGCCTGGGAGGCCTATGGCCGCTGGCTTGGTAACCCGCTGCTGTTCCCGACCTTCGGCGAGACGGTCGATGCCTTCGTCAGCAATATCGCGAGCGGCGTCATTCCGCAGCGCATGCTGGTCTCGCTGCAGACCCTGATCATCGGCTACGGCATCGGCATCGCGCTCGCCGCGCTCCTGACGACCTTGGCCATCGGCTCGCGCATCGGGGCGGACCTGCTCGAGACATTGACCTCGATGTTCAATCCCTTGCCGGCGATCGCACTCTTGCCGCTGGCATTGATCTGGTTCGGCCTCGGCTCGGGCAGCGTGATCTTCGTGCTCGTGCATTCAGTGCTCTGGGCAATCGCTCTGAACACCCATGCCGGCTTTCGGTCGGTCTCGAATACGTTGCGCATGGTCGGTCAGAACTACGGCTTGCGTGGGTTGAAGCTCGTTCGCCTCATCCTGATCCCCGCCGCCTTCCCGGCCATCCTCACCGGCCTCAAGGTCGGGTGGGCCTTTGCCTGGCGGACGCTGATCGCTGCGGAACTCGTCTTCGGCGTATCGTCCGGCTCGGGTGGCCTCGGCTGGTTCATCTATGAGAACCGCAATCAACTCGAGACGGCCAATGTCTTCGCCGGCCTCTTCACCGTGATCCTGATCGGCCTCTTCGTCGAGAACGTCATCTTCGCCACGATCGAGCGCAGGACGATCCGCCGCTGGGGCATGCAGCACTGAAACATCCAGTCACCAAGGCCGAATGGCCGCATCAAAGGGAGGACGACAGATGAAACACACAAACTGGTTCAAGGGGGCGCTTGCCGCAGCCGTGATCGGGACTGCCTTCTGCGCCGGTGCGGCGCGGGCCGAGGTCAGCGAGGTCCGCGTCTCCAAGGGCTTCGGCATCCTCTACCTGCCGCTGATCGTGATGCAGGACCAGCAGTTCCTCGAGAAGCGCGCGAAGGCGGCCGGACTTGGCGACGTCAAGGTGACGTGGCTGATGCTTGATGGCGGCAATGTCATCAACGACGCGATGATGGCCGGCACGCTCGACTTTGCGGGAACCGGCGCACCCGGCTTCGTCACGCTCTGGGCAAAGGCCAAGGGGATTCCCAATGTCGAGGTCGTCGGCGTCTCCGGCATGAGCTCGACCTCGCTCTGGTTGAACGCCAACAAGCCCGAGCTGAAGTCGCTCAAGGATTTCACGGGCAGCGACAAGATCGCGCTGCCCGGCATCAAGACTTCACTTGCGGCCGTCGTTCTGCAGATGATCGCGGCCAAGGAGTTCGGCCCCGAGAACTACGCCAAGATGGACCCGATGACGGTGAGCTTGCCGCATCCCGAGGCGCTGGCCGCGCTCATCGGCGGCAAGACCGAGATCAAGGCACATTTCACCTCGCCGCCCTTCCAGTACATCGAAGCCAAGGCACCGGGCGTGCACCGCGTCCTGAACTCGGTCGATTATCTCGGCAACATCACGCTCGACGTCACCTTTGCGCCGAAGAAATTCGTGGATGCCAACCCAAAGATGACGCAGGCCTTCATCGAAGCGATGGATGACGCCAACGCGCTGATCGCCAAAGACCAGAAGCTCGCGGCCGAGATCTACGCCAAGAGTTCCAAGGTGAAGGTCGACGCCGCCGAGATCCAGGCGATGATCGAAGATCCCGACGCCCGTTTCTCGACGACTCCGAGCGGCGTGATGCAGTTCGCCGAATTCATGCACCGTGCAGGTACGATCAAGATCAAGCCGGCCAAGTGGAGCGACATGTTCGTCCCGCAGTTGACGGGTCGCTCCGGCAGCTAGCCCCCCAATGGCTCATCGCCGGCGGCATAATGCCGGGCGATGAGCCCGGAATATCGCGATCTGAGCGCCGGCAATGCTACGGGCCCGCTGCGATCGCGGGCAGGACGAGGATCCCACCAGGCGGGCAGGCTCTGATTGCTCCGCCGAGGCACTCGCTACCGGGCCGGCCGGCGTGCCATTCTGCCGCGAACCAATTGGCGCGCGGTTGATCGGCTCACGCAGATCATACCAACGCGCCCAGGCCCCATCCACCGGGGGACGCAGCCGTCAGATCCCTCGGATCAGGCCGCCATCAACCCGAATCTTGGCGCCCGTGACATAGGACGCCCGCTCGCTGGCAAGGAACGCAACGACATCGGCGAATTCCTGTGGCTTGCCGTAGCGGCCGGCCGGAATCGTCGCGATCGAGGCCTTCGTGATCGCGTCTTTCGTCGCGCCGGCCCGCGTCGCAGCTGCGTCGTCGAGTTGATCGACGCGCTCGGTGTGGATGCGACCGGGCAGCACGACATTCACCGTCACCCCCTGCCCCGCAACCTCGGAGGCCAGCGTCTTCGACCAGCCGACGACTGCGGCACGCACGCCATTGGAGAGCGCGAGACGCGGAATCGGCTGCTCGACGCCGGAGGAGACGATGGTGACGATCCGGCCCCAACCCCGCTCGGTCATGCCAGGCAGCAGACGCTGCGCGACATGAAACAGGTTGGCCGCCATGGCCTCGAAATGCATCAGCCAGTCCAGGCGCTTCGCGTCGCGGGCCTCGCCCGGCGGAGGCCCGCCGGAATTGCCGATCAGGATGTCGACGCCGCCCTCGGCAATCAGCTTGTCGGCCAGCGCATCGATCGAGGCGATATCCGCAAGGTCGAGCGTGGCGGCGACCACGCGGCCGCGCTGCTCAGCCGGCAGCTCGCCGATCCAGGCGGCGAGCGCGTCTTGATTGCGCGCCGCCGCGATCACCGTCGCACCTTCGGCGGCGAGCGTGCGTGCGATCGTCGCGCCGAGGCCGCGGCTGGCGCCGAGCACCAATGCGCGCTTTCCGTTGAGGCCCAGATCCATCAGTTGATCTCCTTGAGGCGCCGCGCCTGACGGGCGACGAGACGTTCGATGTCGGCGATGTCGGCCGCCGAAAGGGCTGACCCGGGGCTGCGTACCATGCCCGACGCGATCGCGCCGCGCTTGGCGAGCAGATATTTGCGAATGGCGAGCCCGTGACCAGGCTGCTGCTCATAGCGCGCCAGCGGCAGATAGGCGTCGAACAGGTCATGGGCGCGTTCGACGTCCCCGGCGGCATGGGCCTTCCAGACATCGACCATCATCTCGGGATAGGCAAATCCGGTCATGGCGCCATCGGCCCCGCGCGACAGTTCCTCGGGCAGGAACATCGCGCCGTTCCCGACCAGGATCGATATGCGCCGCCCGCCGTTCTTGTCGCTGGCCGCACGCAGGGCCGAGATCTTGGCAAGCCCCGGCCAGTCCTCGTGCTTCAGCATCACGCAGCTCGGCTGCGCCGCGACGATGCGCAGGATCACCGAGGAGGCGATCTGGACATTGGTGACCAGTGGGAAATCCTGCAGCACGAAGGGGGTCTTCGGTCCGAGCGTCTTTGCGACCATGTCGTAATAGGAGACGATCTGGTCGTCCGTCCGCAAACTTGCGGGCGGCGCCACCATCACGCCCGCGGCTCCGTCAGCCATGACGCTGTCGCTCAGCTCCCGCATCGCGGCAAAGCCCGGCGCCGAGACGCCGACCACGACCGGAACACGCCCCTGCACCCGCGCCAGGACCCGCCGCACGAATATCCGCGATTCCTCTGCCGTCAGTTTCGGCGCCTCGCCCATCATGCCGAGCACGGTCAGGCCGGTGGCGCCCTTCTCGAGGTAGAAATCGACCATGCGGTCGGTGCTCGGCAGGTCGAGCGCGCCGTCCTCCGTGAACGGAGTGACCGCGATTACATAGACGCCCTTCGCGCCTTCATCCAACAACGCCATGATGATCCTCAGTTCTCGACGGGGTCGGGCAGCAACTTGCCCGGATTGAGCAGATTGTGGGGGTCGAACAGGGTCTTGAGCGAGCGCATCAGGTCCAGCTCGATCGGCGCCTTGCAGCGCGGCATCTCCGCGACCCGAAGCTGACCGATGCCATGCTCGGCGCTGATCGATCCGCGGCGCTTGCACGTCTCGTCATGAACGATGCGGGTGAGTTCCGGTGCGAGGGCGGCGAAGTCCGCATCGCTCTGTCCCATACGCGGCAGCAGATTGTAGTGCAGGTTGCCGTCGCCGAGATGGCCGAACACGATGGGGCGCACGCCGGGAGCAGCAGCGATGACAGCCGCATCGGTGGCTGCGACGAAATCGGCCATGGCCGCGACCGGCACCGAGACATCGTGCTTGGCAGCCTTGCCTTCGCGCACCAGCGCTTCCGAGACGCCTTCGCGGATGCGCCAGAACGCCTTGGCCTGCACACCATCCTGGGCGATGGCGGCGTCGAGAACGATCTCCGTCTCGACGGCTTCTGCCAGCGCGCCTTCGAGCCGCTCGGTCAGCGCCAACTCGTCATCCGCATCGGACAATTCGATCAGCACCGCCGCAGGCGGAACGGCGCCAAGCGGCAACCGCGCCTCGGCGCTGTGCTTCAGGATGAGCGAGAGGCAATCGCCGGTCATGAATTCGAAGGCGGTCAGGCGATCGCCACAGCGCGCACGCACCGAAGACAGCAAGGACAGGGCAGCGTTCGCGTCGCGCAAGGCGACGAAAGCGGTCGCGCGCGCCAAGGGTTGAGGAAACAGTTTCAGGACCGCGCCGGTGATGACGCCCAGCGTCCCTTCCGATCCGATGAACAGATTCCGCAAGGCGTAACCGGTATTATCCTTGCGCAGCGCGGTGAGGCCATCCCAGATCCTTCCGTCCGGCAGAACGACCTCGAGCCCGAGCGTCAGTTCACGCATGGTGCCGTAGCGCAGCACGGCGACGCCGCCGGCATTGGCCGCAAGATTCCCGCCGATCGTGCAGCTCCCCTCGGCTCCAAGGCTGAGCGGGAAGAAGCGTCCAGCCGCTTTCGCGGCCTCCTGGACCTTGGCAAGCACGCTGCCGGCATCGACCGTCATCGTGTTGCCGATCGGATCGACCGCGCGGATGCGGTTCATGCGCGTCAGCGACACGACGATGGCGCGCCCCGACATATCCGGCGTCGCGCCGCCCGACATGCTGGTGTTGCCGCCCTGGGGCACGACCGGAATCCTCCGCGCCGTGCAAAGCGCCATCACGGCCGCGACCTCCTCGGTCGAGCCGGGCCGGACGATGGCGGCAGCAGCCCCCCTGTATTTTCCGAGCCAATCCGTCAGGAACGGCGCCTGCGCTTCGGCATCGACAAGCACATGCCTCTCACCGACGATGTCGGCGAGGCGCGCAACTAGATCCGTCACGCGGCATGTCCCCGAAGCGGGCGGCCGCCCCAGCCGAGCCGGGCGCGGCCGATCGCCATGGTCACCGCAGCCTGCGTCGGCTCGACCACGGGTACGCCGAGCGCCTGCTCGAGCGGGTCCCGGAAACGCGCCATGCCGGCGCAGCCCATCACCAGCACATCGGCGTGATGGGTATCGCGCAAGGTGCGCCCGACATCGGTCATCCGTCCCATGGTCCGCGCGTCATCGGCAAGCTCGGCGACMGTCAGGCCGATCGAAAGATCGCCGGCCAGGCGGTCCGTCACACCCATCGCGCCGAAATAGCGCAAGTGACGCGGGATCGAGGCCGGCAGAATGGCGATCACGCCGAAGCGCTGGCCCAGCGTCAAAGCGGTCAGGACCCCGCACTCGGCAATGCCCAGCACCGGCTTCTCGCTCTGCTCGCGCAGCGCGTACATGCCCGGGTCGGAGAAGCAGGCGATCACGAAGGCCGAAGCCTCGTTCTCCAGCGCGGCGGCCCGCCTCAGCATGGGCTGTATCAGGCCGTCGATATCGCGCTGGGACTGGATGCCAGCAGGCCCCTCGGCCAGGGTCAGGCACTCGATCGGCGGACCATCGACCGAGCGCAGCGGCGCCACCGCGGTATCGATGCCGGCGGTCACTGCCCCGTTCGAATTGGGGTTGATGACAAAGATCGTGCCGCTCACGGGGCCTCTCCTTCGGGCTTCGCACGCAGCGCGCTCTGTTGCGCGCGCCAGGTGTCGAGCGTCTGGCGCGGCGCCTGGAAGCGGTCGCGCATCGTGACATACCAGTCGGAACCATGCAGGCGGCCGACCAGGTCGAGCTTGTCGATGTCGACATGCAGCCGCTCATCGACCGCGCCATCCCGAATATGGATGTGCTGGATTTCGCCGACGACGAGGTTGCGATGGCGTGTGCCCAGCGACAGCGACACCGTCTCGCGGCATTCGAGCTGGACCGGTGACGCTGCGAGGCGTGGCGCGGCGACCTTGCGGCCGGGCGCTGTTTCAAGCCCGGCGGCTGCGATCTCGTCGACATCGCCGGGAAAATCGATCGCGCAGACCTGCATCGCGTCGACGAGCGCCCGGTCGACGAGGTTGACGACGAAACTCCCCGTCGCGCGGATGTTGCGCATCGTATCCTTCAGCGGGGCATCCCCCAGATCGCGGCCTTCGATGCCAAGCACGACGAGCGGCGGTGCGTGGCTGAAGACGTTGAAGAAGCTGAAGGGCGCAGCATTGGCGTGCCCCTGCGCATTCACGGTGGTGACGAGCGCGATCGGCCGCGGCAACACGGTGTTGACGAGCAGCTTGTAGAGATCGCGCTCGGCCAGATCGGTGACGGACCACTCCATCGCGTCAACCCAGGGTCGCGTCGAGCAGGCGCACCGTTTCACCGAGGACGCGTGCGCCATCCCCGGCCTGTTGTGGCTCGATCGACTCTTCCGGGGCGTGGCTGCGGCCATCGAGACAGGGCACGAAGATCATGCCGATCGGACCGGTGCGGGCGACGAACACGCCATCATGCCCGGCACCACTCGGCAGGTCCCGCGTCGACAGACCGAGCGAGGCCGCGGCAGCGGCGATCGCCGAGCGCACGGCCGGCGCGCAGGCCGTCGGCGGCACATGGCTGATCGGTTCCGACCGCACAGTGAGACGCAGCGCCGCCAGTGCCGGCTTCAGATCGCTGACCAGTTCCTCGCCGAACGCCTTGACCGCCGCCTCGTCGCCCGAACGCACCTCGAGCGTCAGAACCGCCTCACCAGGCACGGCATTGGCGGCATTGGGGCTGATCTCGATGCGACCAAAGGTGGCGACCAGGGGTTGGGGATCGTTCGATCGCGCGCCGGCACGCTCGTAAGCGGCCTCGATCAGCTTGGCCGCGCCGACGAGCGCATCGGCGCGCAAGGGCATCGGCGTCGCACCCGCGTGGTCGGCCCGCCCGGACACGATGATGCGCTCGCGCCGAATGCCGACGATGTCTGTAACGACACCGATCGCCGTGCCCTCGCTCTCCAGCACGCGCCCCTGCTCGATATGCACCTCGACATAGGCCGCGACGCTCTCGGCGGTACGCCGCACCGAGGCGATCTCGTCGGGCCGGCCGCCGACGAAGCCGATACCCTCGCGCAGCGTCATGCCGTCGGGGCGCGTCATCGCCAGCATCTCGTCGGAGAGCGCACCGGCAAGCGCACGGCTGCCGATGCAGGAGAGGCCGAACTCGCTCGGCTCCTCGGCCAGGAAATCGTAAAC
This sequence comes from Allobosea sp. 05T439, assembly GCF_056396005.1. Classification (NCBI taxonomy): domain Bacteria; kingdom Pseudomonadati; phylum Pseudomonadota; class Alphaproteobacteria; order Hyphomicrobiales; family Alloboseaceae; genus Allobosea; species Allobosea sp. 05T439. Next base: position 241,026 of record NZ_JBFTKP010000008.1, read on the forward strand.
CTCGAGCGAATGCCGCAGCCGGTCGCCGCGCTCGATGAAGCTTTGCGCGACTTCCAGTCCCGCCAGCACGCCGAGAATCCCGTCATAGCGTCCGCCCGAGGGCACCGTGTCGGAATGCGAGCCGATGATGATCGGCTTCAACGAGGGATCGGCGCCCGCAAGGCGGCCGACGAGATTGCCGCCTGCGTCGATCGTCGTCTCCAGACCGGCAGCGCGGAACTCGGCCGCCAGCCATTTGCGTCCTTCGAGGAAGCGCGGCGTAAAGGAGCGCCGCGTCCAGGGACGATCGGGATCGGTGATCTTGGACAGCGCCTCGATACGCCGCCACAAACGCTCTGCGTCGATCGACATCGTTCGCCGCTTTACGCCGCAGGCCGCAGGAAGCGGCCGTCGCCCGCTTCGTTGCAGATCTTCGCGCCATCCCAGGCAAGAGCGCCACGGACATAGGTCGCAGCCACCCGCACGCGGAATTCGCGGCCCTCGAACGAGCTCCACTTCACCGCCGCAAGGCTCTTGCTCGGATCATGGATGAAGCGGCCGGGCTCGAGCACGACGATGTCGGCATCCGAGCCTGGCGCGAGACGGCCCTTGTCGGCGAGCAGGAAGGCCTTCGCCGGGCCTTCGCAAAGCTGCTTCACCGCCATGGTCGGGGAGATGCCGTGCTCCTCGCAGCCGGTCCACAGCGCCGGCAGCAGGGTCTCGATGCCGGGACCGCCGGAGGTGTTCTTGAAGATGTTGGGGTCGCCCTTCTTCTCCAGCCCCCAGGAGACGTGGTCGGAGGAGATGAAGTCGCAATGACCGGCGGCGAGGTGGCTCCAGAGCAGCTCGCTCTCCGCCTTCGGCCGGATCGGCGGGTAGTGCTTGATCTTGGCACCGAAGCGAGGCGCGTGCTCCTCGGCGTTGAGCATGAAGTACTGCACGCAGCTCTCGACCGTCGCCCTGTAGCCGGCGCGCTTGTAGAGGTTGCAGATCTCGAAGCCGCGCGAGGTCGAGACATGGACGGCATGGGCGCGGGCGCCGGTCTCGGCGCCGATCTCGTAGATCCGCGCCGTGGCGAGGTTCTCAACCAGCGGGGTATGGGCGCGCAGGAAGGCGTCGGAGCCGGTATCGCCGGCCTCGATCAGGCGCGCGATGTTCCGGCGCGTCATCTCCTGGTCCTGGTTGTGGACACCGCAAAGGAGCCCCGTCGGCTCGATCAGCTTGAACGCCTCGTAGAGCGTGTCGTCGCCGATGCGCGGGAAGCGCGTCGGGTTCGCCTCGAAGGTCGAGAACTTGAAGGCGCAGGCGCCGGCATCGACGAGGCCCGGAATGGCATGCAGGCCGTTTTCGATGGTGATCGTGGCATAGAGCGCGACATCGACATGTGCGTCGCGTTCGACGATCGCGACCTTCTCGTTGAAAAGCCTGGCGTTGGTGACCGGCTCGGGCTCGTCATAGGGCATGTCGACCATGACGGTGACGCCACCGGCGGCGGCCGCGCGCGAGCACATGCCGATGCCCTCGTGGTTGGCCTGGCTCCCGGAATGGACCTGGCCGTCGATCACGCCCGGGATGATCCACTGACCGCGGAAATCCTGCGTCTCGCGCGCCGAAGGCGGTGTACCCGCACCGACAGCGCCGACCTTGCCACCAGTGACGGCGACATAGCCATCCTCGATGATCTGGTCGGACAGAACGACATTGCCGCGAAGAACGAGATCGAAATCACTCATGGTCAGATGCCCGGTTGATGCTGTCTGGCCCGCAGGCCATGCGTGTCACGATAGCTGCTCGGCCTCAGAGCCAAACATACCAATTTCGCCGTCGCCCATAATCGGTCGTTATCGCGACAGCGGAAGCAGTGCATGTGCGCGTCAGGCGGATCACCCGAGCGCATAGCCCGTGAAATCCATCCCGAGCGCCTTCTCTACGATCGGGTAGACACTCGGATCCGTCACGCTGGAGCTCAGCGGGATGCGATCCTTGGCAATGCGCAGGATCGAGAGCTCCATGCCCTCAGTKACATGGCCGACGCTGACGGGCCGGCCATCCGAACCGAGCGTGGTGATGACATCGGGATAGCTCGCCAGGCGCGCGCCATCGAGATCGGTCACCGCCATGTACTCATTCATGACATGGAGAATCCGTGCCGCGGCGCCGGAGCCGACCTGGATGGTTCCGATATCAAAGGCTTCGCTGGTGTACTGCACCGACTTGCGGACAACAGTCCCACGCCCGATGATCGATCCACCGGCCTGGTCGCAGATTGCGTCGATGACCGCGGGCCCGCCCTTGGGCGTGGCGGCCAGGATGCGCTCCCCGAGCGCCAGCGCCATGGAAATACCGCCGAGCGCCGCGTGCTTGCGCACATAGGACGCCGGAACCGGGTTCCGGCAGGACGCGATGAACCCGCCCGACATGTCCGAGGCCGTGCGCAGGATCGGCGAGACCTTCCCCGTCGCGCCGCGCGTCACGAGCTCGATATAGGAATTCTTGGCGCGATTGCCGCCGACAGCCGTCTGGATCGTCGCCTCGGGGCTGTTGGCAAGGCCGATCGACCCCATGTCGCCGGTGGGATGGGCGCGGATATCACCAACGGCATCGATCACCTTCACGCCGAGGAGGGCGCTCGGGAGCCAGGCATTGAGCGTGCTCGACATGCCGTTCTGGCCGATGATCAGGCCATAGACTGGCTTGCCCAGCGCATCCTGCAGCAGCTGGACGGCCCGGACGTAGTCGACGCCCTGCATCTCCCAGTCCGTCGTGCCGGCAGGAGCGCCGATTGCAGCCGCGGTCGCGATGATCGCGTCGTCCGGCGCCTCTTCGATCGAGACCAACTCCGGCCGGCCGGCCATCACCGCTGCAGTCCCCAGCATGCGCCCGTGCTCGGCCCAGCCACCGCCACCCGCAGCAAAGATCGAGCCGCCTGCAATAGCCGCCTCGACATCCCCAATCGTCAGAAAACGTCCCATCGGTCAGCCTCGAATCAACCTGGCATGCCGGCATCCCGCCGAGCCCGGACGAACTTAGATGGCGGCACGTCCAAGCAAACATGCTAATTCGGCTGGAGGTCATAACTGAATGTTATTCGCATGCGATTGAACCTGCGGCAGCTGGAAGTTTTCCGCGCAATCATGATCACCGGATCGATCAGCGGCGCGGCGCGCCTGCTCTCGGTCTCGCAGCCAGCCATCAGCCGGCTCCTGGCCTATACGGAGGACCGGCTGGAGTTGCGCCTGTTCGAGCGCGTCCGCGGTCGGATCCAGCCGACGCCGGAAGCGCGGCGCCTCTTCACCGAGGTCGACCAGGTCCACCAGGGCGTGCTGCGCGTCAACGAACTCGCCGAGGAACTGCGCGAGCGCGGGACCGGCACGGTCCGCATCGTCGCCAGCCCGAGCGTCGGCCAGACCATGGTTCCCGACGCGATCGCGCGGCTGCGCGGGCGCTTTTCCGATCTGCGCGTGGAGTTCGAGATCCTGACGCTGCTCGAAGTGATCGCCAAGATCACCAGTGCGCGGGCCGATCTCGGTGTTTCCGTGCTGCCGGTGGACGAGCCGACCATTCAATCGGAGGTGGTCACGGAGGGGCGCCTGATGGCGATCATGCCGCGCGACCACCCGCTGACCCGATTGCGCGTCGTCCGGCCAGCCGATATCGCCCCCTATCCGCTGATCGGTTTCGGGCCGCAGACGCCCTACGGAGACATTGTCCAAAGGGCACTGGCTTGCGGCCCCGAGCCCCTTCGCATCAGCACCGTCGTTCGCTTCACCCCCGTCGCCTGCGCGATGGTCAGAGCCGGAGCGGGGGTTGCCGTTGTCGACGAATTCGTCCTGCGCGGCCGGACATGGCCCGAACTGGTCTCACGTCCGCTCGCGCCCAAGACGCGTGTGCGCGCGCATCTGCTGACACTTCGCTACGAACCCCTGTCACGCACGGCACGCGCCTTCGTCGACATCCTGCGCGATCTTGTCCCGCCTCCGCCTGGCGGACATGGCGAGGAGGCCGACGCCGGGGACTTAACACAAGGTTATGGCAACCCGACAACAAGTGATTGGTAAGGCATGAATTCGCACTGTTAGAGTTTTGCCTCTGGGCGGCCGGATCGTTGCAAGCGACAGGCGCGGCGATCGCGGCCCCCGGGGACAACATCTAACGGGAGCAGGATGATGAGGTTTTTGTCGGTCAAAGCGGCGCGCACGGCCGTTCAGGGATTCGCCGTGGCGGCGCTCCTTGTCACCCCTGTGCTGGCCCAGGACGCCGATCATCCAGCCAATGAGAAGCTGAAAGTGGCTTGCGACCTCGGCTTTGCCCCATTCTGCTTCAAGACGGCGGCCGGCGAGACCACCGGGTTCACCTATGACATGTCGCTGGCGCTGGCGCAGAAGCTGGGCCGCCCGGGCGTCGACGTAACCGACTCGAACTTCTCGGCGATCTTCGCCGGCCTCTTCTCCAAGCGCTATGAGATGATCCCGGCGCCGACCAACATCACGCCGGAGCGCGCCCAGCAGATGCTGTTCAGCGAGCCCTACATGCCGACCGGCCTCGGCTTCCTCGTCAAGAAAGGCGGCAAGATCGCCAATCTCGAGGAGCTGAAGGGCAAGGCGCTGACMGTGAACAATGGTAGCATTTCCGACAAGTGGCTGACCGACAACGAAGCCAAGTACGGCTATACGATCCAGCGCTACAACAAGAATGCCGACGCGGTGCAGGCCGTGATGATCGGCCGTGCCTTCGCCAACGTCGCCGATGCACCGGTCTCGCGCTATGTTTCGACGCAGACGCCCGCTGCCGAGGTTGCGTTCGTGCTCGACAGCGGTCGCAATTTCGGCATCGCCTTCCGCAAGGAGGACGCAGCGTTTCGCGCCAAGGTCGAGGAAGCCCTCGAATGCATCAAGACGGACGGAACGCTCGCCAAGATCCATGAGAAATGGTTCGGCGTGAAGCCGGACGCCTCGTCCTCCTCGGCGAAGATCTATCCGGGCATCGGTGCCCCGGACTTCGAGGGCTATGACGCGACCGAGCACAAGGCCGTCTGTAAGTGAGGTCGGCGACCGCAATCACGCCTGCATCCGCAGACCCGATCGTCGCCATAGACGGTCTGCGGAAGAGCTTCGGCAATGTCGAGGTCCTGCGCGGCGTCGATCTCAGGGTCGCCAAGGGCGAGGCCGTCGTGATCGTCGGCTCGTCCGGCTCGGGCAAGAGCACCTGCCTGCGCTGCATCAACCGGCTGGAGGAACCGACGGCAGGGACCATCCGCGTCGGCGGCGAGGAAGTGACCGGCGCCAAGGTCGATCTCAACCTGCTGCGCCGGCGCATCGGCATGGTCTTCCAGGGCATCAACCTCTATCCGCACAAGACCGCCCTGGGAAACGTGACCCTGGCACTGCGCAAGGTGGCAGGCCTCGGAAAGGCCGAGGCCGAGCAGAAGGCGCGCCAGCATCTCGAACTGGTCGGGCTCGCGCACAAGGCCGACTCCTATCCGGCGCAACTATCGGGCGGTCAGCAGCAGCGCGTCGGCATTGCCCGCGCCATGGCGCTGGAGCCTCAGGTGATGCTTTTCGACGAGCCGACCTCGGCGCTGGACCCTGAGCTCGTGGGCGAGGTCCTGAACGTCATGGTCCGCACCAAGGAGATGGGCATGACCATGATCGTCGTGACGCATGAGATGCATTTCGCGCGCGACGTGGCCGACCGCGTCGTGTTCATGGATCATGGTGCCGTGCTGGCGGAAGGCACCCCGGAAGACATTCTGGTCTCGCCGCAACACCAGCGCATCCGCGACTTCGTCACGCGCTCCAGGGCCTGACAGCACGTCATGGACCAGATCGTCCGCTATTTCTTCGACTTCTCGCTGATGTCCGCCTATTGGCCGGATATCCTGCGCGGCTTCCTCATCACCATCGAAATGTCGATCCTGACGGTGCTGATCGGCGTGCCGCTCGGCCTCGCCATCGCGATCCTGCGGCTTTACGGCTTCAGGCCGCTGAACGCGCTGATCATCCTCTATATCGATTTCTTTCGCTCGATCCCGCAGCTCGTGCTGATCATGCTGGCCTATTTCGCGCTGCCCTCCTTCGGGTTGATGCTGGGGCCGTTCACCGCCACCGTCCTGTCGCTGGCGATCGTGCTCTCGGCCTTCTCCGAAGAGATCTTCTGGGCCGGCATCAATGCGGTTGCCAAGGGCCAATGGGAAGCCGGGCGCTCGACGGGCCTCGGCTTCAACCAGACGCTGGTCCATATCATCCTGCCGCAGGTCGTGCGGATCTCGATCCCGCCCCTGACCAACCGCGCGATCGGTATCAGCAAGGGCACGACGCTCGGCTCGGTCGTCGCGGTCCCCGAACTGCTCAATGTGACATCGAGCATTCAGTCGAACGTCGCCAATCCGACAGCCCTCACCGTTGGCGCGCTGCTGTTCCTCGCCCTGTTCCTGCCATTCGTGCGCTTCACGCGCTGGCTCGAACGCGCTTACGCTCATCCGAGGTCGTGATGGACGAACTCGTCACGACATTTCTCAATATCGACGTCCTCCGGGAAGTCTGGCCACTGCTCCTGCAGGGCTTCTGGATGACGCTGGCGCTTGCGGCGGTCGCCGTGCCGCTATCCGTCGCCTGTGGTGTCGCCATCGCGATGGCGCAGGATTCGCCCAGCAGGCTGCTGCGGATGCTGCTGGTCGCCTATGTCGACGTCATGCGGGCGATCCCGCCGCTGGTGCTGCTGATCTTCATTTTCTTCGGCCTGCCCTTCCTCGGGCTGAAGCTGAACGAGTTCACCGCCGCCGTGCTCGCACTGACCCTCAACGGGTCCAGCTACTTTGCCGAGATCTTCCGTGCCGGCATCGAGTCCGTGCCGAAGGGTCAGCGCGAAGCGGCGCGCTCCACCGGGCTGACCTGGCGCCAGAGCATGACCTATGTCGTGGTGCCGCAAGGCGCCCGCAATGTGCTGCCCGACCTGATCAGCAACACGGTCGAGCTGGTCAAACAGACCTCGATCGCCTCAGCCGTCGCCCTGCAGGAACTGCTGCGTTCCGCGCAGCTCGCCCAGGGCCTTCTGTACAACCCGACGCCGCTGGTTGCGGTCGCGATCGTCTATTTCCTGATGTTCTGGCCGTTCGTCCGGATGGTGTCGCGCCTGCAGCACAGGGCCGTCGCGCAGGCCGGATGAGTGCCGGCCCGCGTCCGGACCAGCGGCGAGGTCATCCGTGTTCGCATCGGCTGTCCCGAACACCGCAATCCAACGTTCGGGCCGATGCCTTAGACCGGGAACAGCCGCGTCAGGCGGTTGGGGCTGGTCTCCGCAAGGAGTATGTCGCCGTTCGGCGCGAGCCACATGCCATGCGCACCGTTCAGCACAGGACGACAGCGGCCGAGCAGGCTCCCATCAGGGGCGAGCAGGCTGAGCGTGGGAATCGAATCGCAGACATGGATGCGATCGGCGGCATCGGCGACGACATCCTGCGGCCGCAGAAACCCATCCCAGATGGCGAGCAGATCGCCGGTGGCTGTGAAGGCCTGCACGCGGCTGTTCTCGCGATCGGCGACGATCACGCGGCCATCGCTGAGAACGCAGATGCCATGTGGCGTCAGGAACGCGCCCGGCGCCGTGCCGACGGAGCCCCAGCTCGACAGATGCCGCCCGGCGCGGTCGAAACGATGCACGAGCGCGTGGCCATAGCCATCCGCCACATAGAATCCTCCGTCCGGGGCAAAGGCGATATCGCTGGGATGACTGAACGGCGCGCCCGGCTGATGCGTCTCGCCGATCTGGCTCCGCACCGCGCCATCCCGGTCGCAGAACAGGATGCGGTGAGCATCACGATCGACAATGGCGATCACGCCATCGGGGCCTGCCGCAATCTTGTGCGCATCGACGCAGAGACCTTCGCCCCAGCTCGCGATCCGGCATCCCTCACGGTCGAGAACCACGACGCAGGGGCCGGGAGCGTCGACCGCGACGTCGGAGCGCAGCAGCACATAGGCGCGACCTTCGGCATCGTTCGTGACGTCGGTGATCTTTCCCGACGTTTGGGACAAATCGCCCCAAGGCCGCTCGACGCCAAAGCTCCGCTCGCCCAACCGGACGCGCAATTCCGTCTTCATCATCCCCTCGAGACTGCGGCGCAGCCGCGCCGGCTTGTGAATGGCGAGCCAGCCGCCAGAACCGGAGAACTGCAATGAGCGATTTCGATCTCGTCATTCGTGGCGGAACGACGGTGACCGCGTCCGACATCTCTGTTTGCGATGTCGGCGTCAAGGATGGGTTGATTGCCGCGATCGGCGCCGGTCTGCCTCGAGGCGACACCGATATCGATGCGAAGGGATTGCTGGTCCTTCCGGGCGGGGTCGACACGCATGTGCATCTCGACCAGCCCTTCTCGTCCGGCGCCGACATCGCCGACGATTTTGCGAGCGGGACAGCGTCAGCTGCGGCGGGCGGCACGACAACGATCGTCTGCCACGCGCCTCAGACGCGCGGCGGGTCGCTTGCCGAGGCGGTTGCGGCCTATGGCGCGAAAGCGAAGCAGGCGCGCATCGATCACGGTTTTCACCTGCTGATCAACGACCCGACGCCCGAGGTGCTCGAGCGAGAACTGCCGGCGCTGGTTGCAGCGGGGCATCGCTCCGTGAAGGTCTTCATGACCTATGAGAGCAATCGCCTCGCCGATGCGCAGATCCTGCAGACGCTCGCGGCGGCGCGACGTGCCGGAGCACTCGTCTGCGTGCATGCCGAACATCACGAACTGATCGGCTGGCTGACGCAGGCGCTGCTGGCGGCAGGGCTGAGCGCACCAAAGCATCTTGCCTGGGCGAAACCCATGGTGGTCGAACGCGAAGCGACCCACCGCATTCTGGCGCTGGCGGAGGCGCTCGACACCCCGGTCCAGGTCTTCCACGTCTCGGGCGCACAGTCCGGGGAGGAGGTGGCGCGGGCCCAGGCCCGCGGCCAGAAGGCCTGGGCGGAGACCTGCACGCAGTATCTCGTGCTCGGCGAATCCGACATGGACCGGCCGGGCTTCGAAGGCGCCAAGTTCATGATCTCGCCGGCGCTGCGGCCGCCATCCGATCGCGAGGCGCTCTGGCAGCTCATCCGAGACGGCGTCATCGATATCGTCTCGTCCGATCACTCGCCGCTGCGTTTCGACGATCCGCGCGGCAAGAAGCAGCACGGCGAAACGGCCCCCTTCAACAAGATCCCGAACGGCGTTCCCGGCCTCGCAGCGCGCTTGCCGATTCTCTATTCCGAGGGGGTCGCCAAGGGGCGCATCGATCTGCGCACGTTCGTCTCGCTCGTTGCGACCAATCCGGCGCGCCGTTTCGGGCTTGCCCCGCGCAAGGGTTCCATCGCGATCGGCGCCGATGCCGATATCGTCGTCTTCGATCCGACCAAGCGCATGCGCCTGACCAACGCGCTGCAGCACCATGGCAGCGACTACACGCCCTATGAGGGGCTCGAGGTGCTCGGCTACCCCACTGCGACCTACCAGCGCGGCCAGTTGATCTTCGACGGCACCAATGTGCTTGCGCAGCCCGGAGCCGGACAGCTGATTGCGCGATCGGCCTATGCGGAAATCGCTCCCACCGGACGTTTCCCGACGCCGTTCAATCCATTTGGTTAGGCCCGGTTCTGGCAGACGCGCCGTTGTCTGAACGACAGGGGCCTCGCGATCAATTTCCCCCGCTGACGCCCGCAGCGCGGCGGACATCGTCGACCGCCTGCTTCACGGCCGCGCTCCGGTGAACAACCGTCCTTCCGGCCTCGATGAGCAGCTCGACCTGCTCGCGCGGCAGCGAGAGCCGCGTTTCGACGCGGTTMAGGTGGGACGCGACGTTCTGTTCCAGATCAGCGAATTCAAGGTGTTCGACCTTGAAATCCACCTTACGGCAGTCCCAGCCGTCAGCGCTGCCCCGGATCCGGCGCACGGTTTCCAACGGCAACCCGCAACGATAGCGGACCACCCGCTCCTTCCACCTTTCGACGGCAAAGTTCAAAGCGTCGAGACCATGGCGAGACGATGAGGTCATGCCGGTATCGATTGCCGCTTCGACCAGCGGCGCCAGCCAGGGGCCATTCATCGAAGCCCCCCAATCATCCGTTTGCCCGCGGCCAGCATCGGCAACGATGAACAGGAAATGGCGCAGCTTGACGGCCTGCTCCGCCGATAATGGTCCGTGCGGTGTCTTTGACGCGCTTCTTTCGAGGACGAAACCCGTTATGCCCAGATTGTCCGTCAGCCCGCCATCCATCAGCCGCACAAACTTGATGCCGTCTTCGGCATGATAGGAGTGCAATGCGTTGGCGTAGGCCGTCAGTCGCGTGGATGGGTTGGAGCCACTCAGCGCCTCCTTCAACCAGGCGGGGCGGCTATAGCCGCAATCCTGTTTGGTGGCAGCCAGCACGACGGGCGCAAAGACGACAGGCACGGCGGCGGAGGCTGCCACCGCATCCGAAATCTTCAGCTTGTCGAGATCACTGCAGAGCGCCGCAAAGGTATCGTAGCTAAATAGAAAAGGCGTCCGATTGTAGATATCCGAAGCGCTGATCCAGACGGACGGTGCGTTCGCCCATTTGAAACGGGTAAAATCTGCCCCATCGAACAGATTATCGTTCAACCAGCGTGCAAAGGTATTTCGGTCATTGACGCCGCCAGCCACTGCCCGGGACAGGCTGAAGGGTGACGCCAGCGATGTTTCCATGCTCGCTTCTGCGTGCTGGAACAAGAAGCGATCATCGAAATCACGGTAGTCGTCGCGGCCACGATAGCCGAAATAGGCCGCGGTAATGGCGCCGCCGGAGACCCCGGAAATCATCCGGACATTATCGACCATCGTACGTCGATAAGGCTTCTCGTCGACGACGATATCGTCAAGCGCACGCAGGACGCCGTAGGAAAAGGCTGAAGCGCGAACGCCACCTCCCGAGAAGGCGAGGCCAACGACCATCGAGCCGTCATCCCCGCGATCGGGGACGAATTCCGGCGACGGTGGCGGCGTCTTCTCCGCGTGACTATTGACGGGCCCGACATCCGCAGCCGAGCAGGCGCAGAGGATGAGCGTGGCCATCAGCCAGATGGCCTTCACGCCCTTCTMAGCAAGCAGCCTCATTCGCTCTCCGGCACCGTCGCACGATGGCTGGTTACGTAACTGACATTCCGGCACATAGCCGATTCGGTCCAACCGCTCGATCAAATTGCAACCGGCAATCAGGTTCTGGCTCGGAATCCCGCCATTGACTGCTTCGGCATCCGACGCAGTTTCGTTCACTCATGAAGGCCGGACCGTCGCCGGTGCGACGGGCCGCCCCGATAGGGTTGCGGTCTTGGCCCGACCACCCCATCGGAGCGGCCGTGTACAAGACCAGATGCTGCCAGGCGGCCCGCCCTTTGGCCCGCAGCTGCGCTCAGGCGCGCCTTATGGGCAGGGCCCCGTGAAACGGCGACCGCTCCTGTCCTGGAAGATGCAGTTGTTCGGGGTTGTCGCCCGGCCGACGACCGCACCGGTCACGCCACCAGCGAGGGCACCGATCGCGGCCCCCCGTCCGCCGCCCGCGATCCCACCAATGAGCGCACCGCCGCCAGCGCCAATTGCAGCGCCGCCAAGCGTGCGCTGCGACTGAGACTCAGGGTTGCAGCCTGCGAGGAAGAGGCCGAGGCCGATAAAGCCGGCGAACGTGATCGAACGGATCATTATGGGGCTCCTTGTTCAAGAGTGCGCGCGAATGCGAACGCATCAATCTAGGCCAAGCAGCCGAACCTGCCATCGCCCTGCGTCCCAATCTATGTGCATGGCGTTTCTTGCCGCCCTGAACCGAAGGCTGAAAACCGCCGCTTGGCATGCGCCCTCCGCGAGCCCGCTGCCCGCACTGGAGTGGCAATCGATTGGCCACGGATCATCGAAACGGACCAATCGGTCGGCGGCGCTTCGGGGCGCGGCCGGCCGATAGGCGGATACATCCGTCGTGAAGTGGGCATGGCCCCATCCGGCAAGCTGCCCCTGATGATCGCAACGAGACGCCGGTCCGCCACGGCTGCCAGCCCCGGAATATCAACTTCGACTTAATCGGCCCGCCCAACAGGATTTGAACCTGTGCTGTCTCCAGTTCGGCCTTCGATCAAACGCCTGTTGCGAGCGTCCGGCAATCAGCTATCCACCATCCACGGATTGCGCCCGTAGCTCAGCTGGAAATCGCGCCAAACGCGCTCCGAAAAATCCCTTACATTACAATAGATTGAGTGCCGACCCGACCCTAGGAAGCGGTCCGCAAGGGATCACGGCACGATCCCGCCACAGCCGGCGCAAGCCCATGCGATACCTGGTCTTGTCGCCTTACTCGTCACCCCAGGGCGATCGCTGCGAACGCACGTAGCTGCTCCCCGCTATTGAAGGCGCGTCCGGAGAAATGCGGGGCGAGCACGACCCGCGACGCACCAAACCGGCCAATTTCAAACCCGCCCGTGGTCACCCATGGACCATCGAACAGCTTCCGGAAATGCGGCCAATGTCCCTTGCCATAACAAATGACCAGGTCGCGCGGCGCTGAGCTCAGTGTTGCCCTTAGCAAGTCGATCCGGCGAGCCAGGCAATCCCTCATATAGCTTTCCCGGTCACCGTAGCGTCCGAACTCCTTATACGGCCAGACACGGATGTTATTGCTCGGATAGGGCATCAGCTCGGTGAGCAGTGTGTCGCCGCCAGCGCGACCTAACCGTTCAAATTGATAGCGTTGCCGGTCTGCGAGGCTCGGAGCCGAATTTCCCTGCCGTCGAAGCATCAGGTCGCACATCGGTCTCCAGGTTCGCTGGGTCTGCACTTGGGGCGTCAACTCTACGATCGGATCAAATAAAGATCTCCGCGCAAGTCCGCTGCGCAGATCATCGTTCGAACCGGCTCCCTCTTCCATCCCAATGAAGACGACAGGGGCGTTGCGCGTCCCATAGCCGATGAACCCTTCGATGCGATCCCAATCGACTACGGATGCGTGCATGCTGCCCCCTGAAACCGCATGTCTGGATATACCGCGCTGTGTAAAGCCGTGTCAGCAACCAACGAGTGGGCTGGAGACTGCCGTTCGCTTCGATCGTCTTCTCAAAGAACTAAACGAAATCGCGGCAACCTGGGGATGCAGTTGGCGACGCCCACGCCCGGCCGACTTGAACACGTGGATCTGCGCGATATCGGGCTATCTGAAGCGTCGGACTTCACCCCATGGCTGGCCCGCAGCGAGAAACTGGTCGTATTGGCGGAAACGCTTGGGCTCGACCTCGAGCTTGAGGCATTCCCTGGCCCGGATGTCCGAGGACTTTAGGCGCGGCCGACCATCACTGAATGGTATCCTGTCTTCGAATCAACGAAACGGGCGCCAGGAGTCTCAACCTTGAACAGCATTCCCGGCGGACGCTTTGTCGTGCTCGACTTCGAGACAACCGGCCTCAGCCCAGCAATGGGTGCTCGGGTGATTGAAGTATCAGCTCGCGAAGTGCTGGATGGTCGAGCAGGCCGCGAGTTACTCACCTTCGTCGACCCAGGCGTTCGCGTGCCCGCGGAGATCACTCAGATCACCGGCATAACCACTGCGATGCTGATCGGAGCACCGACCTCGGCCATAGCCATGCGTCAGCTGGCGTCCTTCATTGGATCGTCGCCCGTCGTTTGCCACAACGCGGGCTTCGATCGAAAATTCTACGAGCATGAGGCGAGCGAATTCCTTGAGGGGCGGCCCGTTCGCACTCTTTGCACTCTGCTGTTGGCTCGGCGCATGTTTCCGGGCCGGAAGAGTTATCGATTGGGCGGCCTCATCGAAGAGATGGGCATTTCGTTCCCTGGACGGCTCCATCGAGCGAGTGCAGATACTTTCGTGACCGCGCACCTATTCGATCGCATCTGCGCAGACGCACGCTCTCTTTGTCGCGCCGAGCATTTCGATCACGACGTGCTGCACCGGCTGCAGCGTGTCCCGGCTGCGCGAGCGCGTGACTGGCTGGCGGCGTTAGGTAGCCCTGACGCAAAATCGCACCGCAAATTTGGATTAGCCGGTGCTGTCGCGCAGAACATCAGCTCGGTGAACTAACCCAAAATGAGTTGTTGCTTCTGAACCATCGTCGGCTTCGATTCCGCATGGACAGAAAAGACGACATCCCCTGGTGCTGTCTGGGCCATTCAATCCGACGCAGGGGCCGGCACTCCTCGTCCGATCCACAGTTGGCGAGTTTTGACCAGGCGCCGGGGTTCATTGCGGCTTAGAGGGCGTGCTGCGAAATCTGCTTCGCCGCGCTCKACCAGCCCACGATCGTGCCCAACCTGACCAGTATTCGGCCGTAGATCGAGGCGCCTCGTCGTTGATCTCCGGCTGGGCGGTGGCGTTCAGCGTGCCGCTCGCTCGGTGATCGGCATGTTCGACGATGCTGCCACGTCCGTCCGCACTGGCAGGTATAGCCTAGGTTGGTCGGGCCGCGATCAGGTCTGCCATGCGCTCGGCCATCATGATCACCGGCAGGTTCAGGTTCGCGCGTGGCGCGGTGGGCATGATCGAGGCATCGACGACGCTGAGGCCGCCCACGCCATGCACCCGCCCCGTGGCGCCGTCCACGACCGCGTCGGGGTCGACCGCAGCGCCCATGCGGCAGGTTCCGCAGCAGTGCCATTGGCCGAAGGCATGTGCCTTGACGTAGGCCTCGAGGATGTCGGGCTCGTTCAGCAGCGATTGCAAGCTGATGCCGCTTGAGACGGCGCGCTGGAAGAACAGCTTTCGCAGCGGCGGCAGAGCATCGATGGCGAGCGCAATCGGCGCGGTGATCAGGTAGTTGCGCACGGTCTGGCGGCCCAGCGACTTGGCAAAGCCGCTATAGCTCGAGGCGCCCGGCATCTCGACGAGATCGGCAAGGGGCCGCGTGGCAAAGAGCCTTGCAATAAGGTGGACGGCCGCGCCCATGCGCTGGAGATCGCGATGGTCGGAGAGATAATTGAAGTCCGCTGTCGGCTCCTTGCGCGGATCCGACGATGCCAGCCGCACCTCGCCGCGCGAATGAGCCTTATTGATCCAGGAGATGATTGTGCCGATCCGCGGTCCCAGCGGATGCCAGGCGGATTTGGCGGCGACCATCAGGAACATGTCGGACGGCCCGCACTCCTCGACGCCGGAACTGTAGCGCATGCCGACATGGATATGGCGGCGCGTCGAGTTGCCGAGCCGCGCCGCTGGCTTGATGTAGCCCGAGAGCGAGATGCCGGGGTGCTCCTGCAGATTGGCGCCCACGCCCTGCAGATTGGCCCGGACCTCGATGCCGAGCGAGCGCAGATGCCCGCCTGGGCCGATGCCGGAGCGCATCAGCAGGGCCGGCGAGTGCATGCTGCCGGAGGACACCACGACCTCGCGGGCCGCCAGCCTTTCCTGGCCCTTGCCCCTTGCGATGTCGACGCCGACGACCTGATTGCCCTGCATCGCCAGAGTGAGCACCTGAGTGTTGGTCATGATCGTGAGATTGGGCCGTCGCCGGGTCGCGGCGTCGAGATAGGCCATGGCGGTCGACACGCGATGCTGCCCGTTGTTTGACAGCGTTATAGCAAAATGCCCGTCGCCGAAGGCACCGTTCTGGTCCTTGATGTCTGGTAAACCCTGCGCTTCCATGGCGGCCTCGGCGGCAATGGAGAAGGCCGGCCAGCGCTCATGCGGGATGCGGTGGATCGGGATCGGCCCGCTCTTGCCGTGCAGCGGTCCCGAATAGTCCAGATCCGTCTCAGCCTTGATGAAATAGGGTAGCACGGCGTCCCAGTCCCAGCCCTCGGCGCCGGCCTGACCCCATTCGTTGTAGTCGTCGGGCGTGCCGCGATTGGCGATCTGGCCGTTGATGCTGGAGCCACCGCCGATCAGCATCGGTTGCTCGTAGCGCTTTGCGGGCGGACGGTTGGCCACATTGTGAAGATGCGGCTGAGTCTGCACCAGCAGGTCCGGCCAGTGGTTCTGCGGGTCGAACGCGGCCTTGCCGGGATAAGTGTCGAGGATCGCCGCACCTTCCTCCCCGGGCTTGAGGTCGCGCCCGGCCTCGATCAGCAGGACCTTTCTCGATAGGTCGGCGGAGAGGCGATTGGCCAGGACGCAGCCGGCCGAACCGCCGCCCACGATGATGATATCCCACATGGTGAGGCTCACGATGCTTGCAGAGGCAGGGAAAGGCGGATCAGGCGGAGAGGCCGAGGGCAGCGAAGGCAGCCGCCCCGGCCTCGGCCACCTGCTGGTCCTGAGCGGTCGAGCCAGAGCTGACGCCGATCGCGCCGACCACCTGTGTCCCGGCTCTCAGCGGCATGCCGCCGGCGAGCGTGGTAAAGCGGCCGCCATGCATGTTCTGGATGCCGAAGCCGGGTTCACCCGGTAGGGTCTTGGGCCCGATCGCCCGGGTCTCGACCAGGGTGCCGGCCGCAGTGAAGGCCTTTGCCAGCGCGATCTCGATCGAGGTGAATTTCGCCCCGTCCATTCGGCGGAAGGCCACCAGGTGGCCAGCGGCATCGACGATCGCGATGTTCTGCGGCACGCCGATCTGCGCCGCTTCCCTGGCTGCGGCAGTGATGACGGCCTCAGCCTCGTCGCAGCCGATATTGGAGATGGTATGCATGTCTCAGCCCTTGACCGAACCCTTGGTCAGGCCGGACACGATGAGGCGGCTGAGCAAGGCGAATGCGATGAGGATGGGGAGAATGGCGAGCGTCGCGGAGGCTGTCAGAGGGCCCCATTCGCGCCCGAAATAGCCGATGAAATTGTAGATCGCCGGCTGGATCGGCCGCAGGTCCGGCGTGTCGATCATCACCGAGCCGGCCACGAATTCGTTCCAGCAGGCGACGAAGGTCAGCACCCCGGCCGCGCCCAGTGCGGGCCGCGTCAGGGGCAGCATCACGCGCGTCAGGATCTGGAAATGCGTGGCGCCGTCTATGATCGCGGCCTCATCGAGTTCGCGCGGGATGGCTTCCAGCGAGCCCTTGATGATCCAAATCGCCATCGGCAGCTGGTAGGCGGTGTAGATCACCGGCAGCGTGAACCAGGAATTGGTCAGGCCCAGCCGGGTGAAATACAGATAGTTCGGGATCAGCAGCGCGGCCGCGCCGAGCGACAGCGGAATGCTGGCGACGACGAGCATGAACAGCGCCCGGCGCAGTGGGAAATCGAAGCGGTCGAAGGCATAGGCGGCAGGMAGCGCGAGCAGCAGCACGCTCGCCACCGTGACCACGCAATAGAACACGCTCACACGCATATTGCCGAGAAAGCCGCTGTCGACGACGCGCTGGTAGTTCTCGGCCGTCGGTATGAAATCAAACAGCACCGGAGGCGTCCTGAACAGGTCCGGTTGCGACTTGAGCGAGGTGAGCACGCCCCAGAACAGGGGCAGCAAATTGAGGCCGGCCAGCACCAGGAAGAGGGCGGCGATGACGAAGCCGAGCGGGCCGGGCAGGATCGCGCGGGCTCCGACCGGCTGGGCATTCTGCGCTGGGACGGGCCTGGGATGAGCGGCGGAAGAGGCAGCGCTCATCACGTCTTCCACTTCGCGAGCCTGACATAGGCCAGGACGAGCAGGATATTGCCGGCAAACATCACCAGGGCGAGCGCCGTGGCCGAGCCGAGGTCAAAATTCACGAAGGCGCGGTCGAACACCTCGATCGGCAGGATTCGTGTCGCATCGCCCGGTCCGCCGCCGGTCAGGACGAGCGGTGTCTCGACGGTATTGAGGTTGGACAGGGTCAGCACGATCGTGACCAGCAACAGCGGAGTCTTCAAGAGCGGCAGCACGATCAGCCAGAAGATCTGCCAAGGATTGGCGCCATCGATCTTGGCGGCTTCCTCGTAATCGTCGGGAATGCCCTTGAGCCCCGCGAGCAGGATGATCACGGCATAGCCAACCCGCTTCCACACCGAGACGCCAATCAGCAAGGCCATGGCGCTGCCGGGGCTGTTGAGGAGCTGCACGTCGGGGATGCCCGCCATCCGGATCAGCGATCCCACCAGCCCGATATCGCTGACGAAGACCCAGCGGAACAGCAGCGTCGCCACCACCGTCGAGATGATCCAGGGCAGGATGACGATCATCTGGACGACGAAGCCGAGCCGCTGGCCGAGTCGGTTGATCCAGACGGCGAGAGCAAGCGCGATGACCAGTGTCAGCGCGACGGCGGCGCAGGTGAACAGCGCGCTGCGCTCGAACGTGGCGGCGAGCACTGGATCGTCGAGCAGCCGTGCATAGTTTTCCAGGCCCGCGAAATCCGTCGGCGCGCCATACTGGATGCGGAACAGGCTGAACCAGAAGCCGTAGAGGACCGGCGAGAACAGCACCAGCATGAGCAGGGCCATCGCAGGCAGCACGTAATTGACGCCGGCKAGGCGCGAATACATCGTCATCGAGAGCGATCCCTGATCGAAGGCGGAGCCGGATTCGACTCCGCCTGGCTCACGTCAGCGATTGTTCTGACGGTTGAAGCGGGTTTCTGCCTCTTCGAGGGCCGCCTTGACGGCGACGCCTTCGACGATGATGCGTTGCGTCGCCTTGTTCAGCGCCTGCCGGTAGCCGCCGACATTGAACTCAATCGGAGTGAGCCAGCCATATTTGCTCGCCCCCTCGGCGGCGACGCGGATATAGCCGTTGCCCGGCTGGTCGACGAAGGGGGCGACCGCCTTCGCCGTTGATGCCATCAGGGGCGACTGCCCGCCGATGGTGACCCAGATCTTCTCGGCTTCCGCGCCCAACAGGTAGTCTACGAACTTGCCGGCCTCCTCCTTCTGCGTGCCCTTTGACCAGACGCCGACGGCCCAACCGGCCATGACAGCCGGCGAATGGGCGGACTTGCCGTTGCCCGGCCAAAGCATCAGGCCGACATTCTCCTTGCCGAGCTTGGCCTGCAACGTCGAGACGCGCACGCTCGGGCCCTGGATCATGGCGACGCGGTCGGAGGAGAACTGTTCGAAGAGGTCGTCGACCGTCCAGGTCGCCGATTGGGGCGGCGAGACATTGTATTTCTTGACCAGGTCGGTCGCGAAGGTCATGGCGGCGACGCCCGCGGGGCTGGCGAAATTGGCTTTTCCGTCCGGCTTGAACAGCGTCTCGCCCTCTCCGAGAAGATAGGGGATCATCATGTGCGGGTCGGCCTGCTGCTCGCTGAAGCCCTGGGCATAGCCATAGCGCGTCACCTGGCCTCCGGCGTTCTTCACCGTCAGCTTCTCGGCGGCGGCGCGGAAGTCATCCCAGGTCTTGATCGAAGCCGGGTCAATGCCGGCAGCCTTCATCAGATCCGCGCGGTAGACGATCGAGATGTAGTTCGGCGAGGCGAACAAGGCATATTGTTTGTCGCCCTTCTTGGTCAGGTCCCAATAGGCGCTGGCATGGTCCTTGACCTGTTCTGCCGGCCATTTTTTGATGAACAGCTCGTTGAGGTCGGCCAGCGATCCGGAGCCGATCGCGTCGCCAAGGAAATCGGTCACCACCCAACTGATGTCGGGCGCGTTGCCGGCGCGATGGGCCGCCAGGAACTTCGGTGTCATCTGATCCCAGACCTGCGTCTCCACGACGATCTTCGTGCCGGGATTGGCGGCCTCGTAATTCTTGATGATCTGCGCCAGGGCCACCTCGCGCGGCGTCGTCCCTGTGGCGCTCAGGAACGTCCACATGCGGATCGTCTTGGTCTGCGCCAAGACCGGGGCCTGTGGAACAAGCGCGCCTGCAGCCACGAAACCGAGCGCCGCCAGGCCATTTAGAACGTGACGTCTCTTCATGTTCATTTCCTCCCCATGAAAAAGCGGCCGATTAGGTTCGGCTCTGTGCGAGTTCTTCGATCAGATTGCGGGCCTTGAGATCAGCCAGCGCGTCCTTGAGCGAGCGGCCCAGATGGGCGCGCACCGCCTTCGCGTAGTCGTTGGGATTGCGGTCGCGCAGCGCTTTGATGATGGCGCGGTGCTCGACGGCTTCCGAGGCATGGCGCGTGCGCCAGGATTCGATGCCGCGCTGGATCCAGGCGTTCAGCACCTGCATCTGGATTCCGCGATAGGTCGAGAGCAGCAGGTCGTTGCCGCTGAACTCGACGATCTTGTGATGGAAGCTCGCGTTCTGCTCATGTCGATTCTTGTGCGAGATCTCCTGCGGATCGACTTCGAGGCGGCGCTGGACCTCCTCGATCGCGTCGACAGCCGTGATGTCGAGGCTGCCTTCGTTCAGGCGTCCGATCATCAGTTCGCCGGCCATCAGCTCGATTGCGAGCCGCACCTGCCAGAGGTCGAGAACCTGCTTCGCGTCGGGGTCGCGGATATGATAGCCGCGCCGCTGGATGACCTCGATGAAGCCCTCCGCCGCCAGTCGCATCAGGGCCTCGCGCACCGGAGTCAGGCTGACGTTGAAATGCTCGGCGAGCTTTTCCGGATAGAGCCGCGTGCCCCGCTCGAAGTAGCCGAAGACGATCATGTCGAGCAGCGTGCGCCGCAAGGTCTCGGCGAGCGTCTCGCCGGGCTTGCCGACGAGTTCGCCCATGTCGCCGGGGCTACGCACTGATATGGATGACATCGCCCCGCTCCGCGTTGGTCTCGAGGCCGTTCACGACGTAACGGGCAAGGCGTGCTAGATCCGGCTCGCCCCCGTGACCCGGGAAATCCTGAGCGACGAGTTGCCCGGCTTCCGTGACGAGTGGGCGCACCGCCATGTTGTCGCGCAGCGGGTTCAGCAGCCGGTTTGCCTCATAGACATGGACGGCTGGCGCCGCCCGGCAGGTATGCACTGCCGCCGAGACGGCKACGCAGCTGCCGACGCCATGCGGTGCCATCAGGATGCCGGAGCGCGCACAGAGCGCGCCGATCGCCATCAGACCCGACACGCCACCCGCGCGTGAAATATTTGGCTGCAGGAAATCGACCGCATCGGCAGCGACCAGTTTGGCGTGAGCGGCGAGCGTAAAATCGTTCTCGCCCGCTGCTACCGGCACGGGCGAAGCCCTGCGCACCTCGGCGAGGGCCTGGGGATCATCAGGCGGCACCGGCTCCTCGAACCAGCCGATATTGTAGGGAGCGAGCGCCTTGGCGACCGCGATCGCCGTAGGCACGTCATAGGCGCAATTCGCATCGAGATAGAGCGCCTTGTCAGAGCCCATTTCGCCGCGCACGGCAGCGATATGATCGATATCGATCGCGAGGCCGCGGCCGACCTTGAGCTTGATGGCGGTGTAGCCCTGATCGAGATAGGCCCGCGCGGCGCGCGCCGACTTGTCGGGATGATCCTGGAAGCCGACGGGGCTGACATAGGTCGCGACCGGGCCCGGCGAGCCGCCCAGCAGCGTCGCGAGCGGCAGGCCGGCGGCCCGCGCCTTGAGATCCCACAAGGCGATGTCGACGCCGCTCAGAGCTTCGATGGCGGGTCCGCGCGTGCTGCCCATCGCCGTGAAATAGCGCTCGAGGTCCCCGAGCATCTCGTTGGGATCGCCGATCTCGGCGCCGATCAGCACCGGCGCGATGACACCGTTGATGATCGCAGTCGCCGCGCCGGCATGGGGCAAGCCAAAAGCCTCGCCATAGCCGATGGCGCCGTCATTGCTCTCGACGATGACCAGCGTCGAAACCTGGCCGGTGCGGGGAATCCGCCGAAAATGAGCGGCCGGAGCGAGCAGTTCTGCGGGCACCTTCTCGATGCCGCCGAACACATCCGCGAACCGTGCTTCGAGCTGGATCGCCCTGAGTCGAGAAATCTTCAACGTCGCGCCTCCGATATTATAAATTATAATTTATTTTTTTTGGCGCGCCGTCAAGATGGAGTGGCCGACAAGATCGTCGCCTGCGACATGAAGCTTGGCCAGGGAGCGTGCCCTCTCGTTTAGTGAGCGGCCGAGCGTATCGTCCATACGCTTCGCGCCTGGGCACTCCGGCCGATGAAGCGCATTTCGTTGGCGCTGATGAAAAGGGCTGATTTGGAGAGTGACTGGCACTCACGTCTTTTCGACAATCCGGGGAAGCAAGTCCAAAGCGCTCGCGGCCACGGCCGCTGGGCTGGCGCCATGCTCGATGCGCCGGCTGACGGAATCATTCCAGCGGCGCCTAAGAGAGCATTGCCGACGCAGGGCAGCGGCAAGAGCTAGCCCATGGCCTTCTCCGCCGAGAAGGTGCGCCGCGCCTCTGCGCATGTCTGGCAACAGGCGATGAGCGGCGGCTTCGCGAGGGCGGCTTAAAATCCAGCCACAACCGCGGCCGCCCGACACGATACGAACCGGAGAGCTCTGCCAACTCGGCCTTCGCCGCCTCGTTCAAACGCCTGTTGCCGAGCGTCCGGCAATCAGCTATCCACCATCCGCGGATTGCGCCCGTAGCTCAGCTGGATAGAGCGTTGCCCTCCGAAGGCAAAGGTCACACGTTCGAATCGTGTCGGGCGCGCCAATAATTTCATGTAGTTAGATCAAAAGGCGCGGGACGGCGCCGAAGCATAGCTAGCACATAGCTAGCGGCGGCGCGGTTTTCTATCGATCCGCGCACGGCGTCGATGCCGGATAGAAGCTTGGGGCGAGAGCGCCAGCTGCCAGCCGGGCGACTGCGGCCTCCCAGTCTGGCGGAGTCCGCCCAAACGCCTTGGCGCCTGGCGAGAGCCGCACCCGCCGCACGATGACTGCTGCCGCCTGCGCCTCCGTCCGACGACCGACGCGCCAGACTCCCCAGCGATCAGCCCTGACGCTCGATGGTCTTCATCAGCGCCTTCTCCAGCGCCAGCATTTCGGACAAGTCCAATCCGTTTACGTCGAGCGTTCGCGTGTAGGACGTGTTCACGGTGGCGGTGGCCTCAATCGTCGTCTTGTCGCCGAAGCTCCGGGGGCTCAGCTTCATCACGCGCCATTGGTAGGCCTGGATCTTCACACGGGTCGCGTTGGCGTTTGTCTCGGTGCAGTTTTCGATCAACTCCTTGATCTTATCGAATTCCGCATGGGCCAGGCATTCTCTCGCACGCGCTAATTGCGCGGCAAAATCGGGATGATGAACCCTCCAATAGTCAACCTGATACCGGCTCGGCATGCCCGGACGCTGGCAAATTGTTCCAAGGTCATTTCCCTCAATCATTTGGCGACAGATTTCATCCCCGATCTCCTTGGAGAATGGGAAAGATGGTGGCCGCCCTGCGCGTCTGGGGCTGGAAGCAGCTTCCGCGCGTCTTGCGGTCGTCGTCTTCATGCCGCAGTCCCCCGCTGACCCGCCTTGGCGACCTCTGTCTTCAGCCATTCCGCCGTGACAAGACCGTCCTCGAAGGCCCGTAGGATCAGTGTGGCGCTTTGGGGCGCTGGATTCGTGCCAGCGCGCCAGTAGCGGACCGCACGTTCAGTGACGCCAGCCAGAAGCGCGACATCCTCATCGCCGATGCCGATCCGACACTGAAGTCGATGAAAGTCTGCCTGCATATTGGTACCCGCCGTATGCGTAGACACTATATATGCGATGGTTCGGCAGTGGAATTGATTTCCGAGGACGTTGCACCGTCCCACGCCGTGAGCAACTCCGCCCTCAATGCCGACCGGTTTGGCAGCAGCGCATGCGATGTTTCTGGCCGCGCGGCTCGCGGCAGAACTGGCCGCCTCCCTTGCGGCTGCAGAATAGAGGCTGATCTCCTGCTCATAGCGCTCGATCGATGCCCGCCGCGCGGCGATGGCCGCATCGGGAATCAACCCGCACCGCCATAACTCCCTGCGAATGTCATCCCGAGTTCGAAAGCTCTCCGCGCGTCTTCGCGTGTCTACGCAGGATCAGGGCCGGTCTGGTCTGGGACTCGAGGCGCAGCGCAAGGCAGTGACCGATTCCTTGATGGCGGGCGCTGGCAGCTCAAGCAGGAGTTTGTCGAGGTCGAGAGTGGCAAGCATGCCGATAGACCCCAGATTCAGGCGGCATTCGAGGCCTGCAAACTCTATGGCGCGACGCTGGTGATCGCGAAACTCGATCGCCTGTCACGCGATGCCCATTTCCTGCTCGGCCTGCAGAAGGCCGGCGTCAGGTTCCTCGCCGTTGATATGCCGAAAGCGAACGATGGTCGTTGGCATCATGGTGGTGGTGGCACAGGCCGAGCGCAAGATGATCTCGACCTGCACGAAGGCAGCGCTCGCCGCTGCCAAGGCCCGCGGCACGAAGCTCGGCAAGCCGAACATCCGCTTACAGTCGCGTCGGCATGCACCGCTGGTTCCCCGCCAACAGCGCGGGATTGTTGCCGTTATGTCACTCCAGCCGGCAATCACGGCGCTAGGCGATCAGTCCGCACTTCCCTGTCTGGGAACAAAGTCCGCTTTGTGCTCGTCTCACATGAGACATCGCCGTATCGCGGTTATAGGCGTTGGCGCCCATTCCCGACCATGGCCACGACGGACGGACGCATTGGCAGGGTGACATTGTGAAGGTCAGGCCCGTCCGTCGACGTCAGCGCAAACATTGGATGCGATCCGCCCTGCTGTGCGGTACAGCATACGCCCCTATCAGTTGCACTTCTGCGCACGCCCAGGCGGTCACAAATGTTTCCGACGGCGCCGGCCTGCCGGCGGCGATCGCACGGGCCAACAGCAACGTCCGAGATCTCGCCCAAAGGGCAAGTTCAGCTGGCGGTTCTAGGCCAGCAGGTATCCGCGCTCGCGCCGCATCCTGGCGCGGTCTCATGCAAGGGGGTGACGCATGGGGCTCTCGCTGATCAACGCGCTACGCCGGTACGCGGGTCGTCCGCGCAGGGCACTCTTTTCCCTTGCTGCTGCCGCCCCGATGGCGCTGCCCGCCGGCTTGCTGATGGTCGTCGGCGCTGTGATGCCGGTGCAGGCCGGAACGGTCACCATCAGCGGGAACCCGGCGACCGACACGACCAACCTGAACGCCGAAATTGCGGCGGCAAACGCGTCCGGCACGCCGTACACGATCACGATTGCTGCATCGGGAGCGAACAACACTATCAATCTGATGGCCTCCATCACCCATCTGACCCCCACCCAGACCGTCACGATCGTCGGAACCGGCGGAGCGAAAATCGATGGCGGCGGCAACCGCCAGCTCTTCGTTGTCGATACGGGCACGGTCGCTTTCCAGGATCTCACACTCCAGAACGGGTTCGCCCGGGGAGGCAACGGCGGTAACAGCAGCGCCGCGGCCGGTGGCGGCGGTCTCGGCGCCGGCGCGGGACTGTTCGTGAACGTTGGCGCCGCGGTTTCGCTCGAGAACGTGGGCTTCGCGAGCCACAACGCGACGGGCGGCAACGGCGGCACCACGGTCGCCAACCTCAATAACGGCGGTGCCGGCGGCGGCGGGCTGAACGGCGGCGTCGGCAGCAACAACGCCGGTACCACCGGCGGCAATGGCGGCAGCGGCTCCGGGTTTCCCCTCTCGGGCGGCACCGGTGGCAGCGGTGGCGGCAACGGGGGCGCCGGGAGCACCGGTGGCGGCGGCGGAGGTGGCGGCGGCAATGCGGCCGGCACGGGCGGTGTGGGCGGCAATGGGGGCTTCGGGGCTGGCGGCGGCGGTGGGGGCGGAGGCAGCGTTGCTCACGGCGCCGGTAGTAGCGGCGGTGGCGGCGGCGGTGATGGCTCCTCCGGCGGCGGCCTCAACGGGCAAGCGGGCACGGGATACGGCGGCGCCGTGTTCGTCATGGATGGGGGCTCGCTGATCATCAAGCAGGCCGGCGATTTCGCCTTCTCGGGCAATGCCGCCAACAAGGGAGTTTCGGGCCAAGTCGCGAAACAGAATCTCGGTAATGACATCTTCATCAGCAACCTCGGCGGTGCGCCGAACAACGTCACCTTGCAGATCGCTTCCGGCACGTCGATTCTTTCCGGATCGGCGTCGAGCGCGTCGGTGGGCAGCATCGCGGGCGAAGGCGGGATCACCAAGACCGGCGCGGGAACGCTGGTCCTCTCCGGCGCCAACACCTACACCGGCGGGACCACCATCAATGCCGGCACGCTCCAGGTGTCGTCCAACGCCAATCTCGGCGACCCGGCCGGCGGGCTGACCTTCAACGGCGGCACGCTCGCGACGACGGCGAGCTTCGACAGCTTCCGTGCCGTGACGCTTGCCGGCGCGGGCGGCGTCGATGTCGGGCCCGGGACCCAGCTGCAGCTCGGCGGCGCGATCTCCGGCGCGGGCAGCCTGACCAAGCTCGGGGCTGGCACGCTGCTGCTCTCCGGCTTTAACACGCATTCCGGCGGCACCACGGTCGCGGCCGGCATCCTGCAGGCCGGCAGCGCGGATGCACTCGGCTCGGGTGTGCTGACGCTGGATGGCGGCACCTTCAAGGCGGGTGAGAGCTTCATCAACAGCTTCGCCAACGCGATCGCGGTCAATGCCACGGGCGGCGCGATCGACGTCAACGGCCAGGTGATGACCCTCTCAGGCAACATCACCGACGGCATCGGCGCTGGCGGAGCCCTGTCCTTCGTCAACAGCGCCACCGACATCGGCGCGGTCGATCTCGGCGGCGCCAACAGCTATGGCGGCCCGACCTCGGTCGGTGCGGGCGTGACGCTGACGGCGCTCTCCGACACGGCCTTCTCACCGAACTCGGACGTGACGCTCGCGGCAACTGGCGCGCTGATGGTCAACGGCCATGCGACGACGGTGCGCTCGCTCTCGGGTTCGGGCATTGTCGTCAACGCCAGTGTGACGCAGGCCGGCTCGCTGACGATCGCGCTGCCCTCCGGCACGGCGAGCTTCGCCGGCACGCTCAGCGATGGCGAGCCGGGCGACGCGCCACTCGCGCTCGCCAAGGCAGGTGCCGGCACGCAGATCCTGACCGGTACCAACACCTTTAGCGGCGGTACCACCATCTTCGCCGGCACGCTGATCGGCCAGGCCGCGAGCTTCGGCAGCGGCGCGATCCTGAACAACGCCGCGATGATCATCGACCAGCCGACCGATGCCAGCTTCGACAATGCGGTCAATGGCTCCGGCTCGCTGACCAAGCGCGGCGCCGGCCGCCTGAACCTGACCGGCACCGGCAACCTCACCGGCCCGACCACGGTCGCGGTCGGCACACTCGCGGTCAACGGCTCGCTCGCCAATTCGGCCGTCACGGTGCTGAGCGGCGCGACGCTGGCCGGCTCTGGCACGGTCGGCGCCACGACGATCCACTCCGGCGCCACGGTTGCGCCCGGCAACTCGATCGGCACCCTCAACGTCAACGGCAACCTGGTGCTGGCGCCGGGCTCGACCTACGCGGTCGAGATCGCCGGCAACGGTACCTCCGACCGTATCGCCGCCTCGGGCCAGGCCACGGTCACCGGCGCCCAGCTCAGCATCACCGCGCTCGATCCGCAGGCGAGCTACATCAACGGCCAGCGCTACACGGTCATCACTGCCGCCGGCGGCGTCATCGGCACCGTCGCCGGAGCCGCGTCGCGCGCCGCCTTCCTCGATGTCGCTGTCGATCATCGGCCCAGCCAGGTCGATCTCATTATCGGGATCAAGAGCACGCCATCTGCCGGTGCAGGCCCGACGCCGGCGCCTGCGGTGTTCCAGACCGTGGCGCAGACCCGCAACCAGTTCGCCACGGCAGGCGCGCTCGACACCCTGCCGCAAGTCGGCGGCGCGCTAGCGCTCTACAACAGCCTCTTGATCCTCGACGCAGGCTCGGCCCGCCAGGCCTTCGGCGGGCTCTCGGGCGAGATCCACGCCTCGGCCAAGAGCGCGCTCATCGACGAGAGCTGGCTCCTGCGCTCTACCGTCAACGACCGGCTGCGCGCGGCTTTCGGCGCGGTCGGGGCCCAGCCGATGGCGACGCTGAGCTACGGCTTCACCGCCGATCTCGCCCCGAGCGCGACCGGGCCGATGCCCCGGCTCGGCTCGGATCGCTTCGCGGTCTGGGGCCAGGGCTACGGTTCCTGGGGCCGGAGCGACGCCGACGGCAACGCCGCCAAGCTGACGCGCTCGACCGGCGGCTTCCTGCTCGGCACCGATGTCGCGGCGTTCGATACCATGCGCTTCGGCGTGATCGCCGGCTACAGCCGCAGCAAGTTCGACGTGAACGCCCGGCTCTCCTCGGGCGAGAGCGACAACTACCATCTCGGCCTCTATGGCGGGGGGCAATGGGGCGCGCTCGGCCTGCGCACCGGCGCGAGCTACACCTGGCACGACGTCGCGACCCGCCGCACCGTCGCCTTCGCCGGCTTCAGCGACAATCCGCGCGCCGGCTACGATGCCGGCACGGCGCAGGTCTTCGGCGAACTCGGCTACCGCGTCGCTCTAGGCAAGGTGGCACTGGAGCCTTTTGCTGGCCTGGCCTATGTCAGCCTGCACACGGACGGGCTGAGGGAGACCGGCGGGGCGGCGGCGCTCTCGGGCCGCGGCGACGATACCAGCCTCG
This sequence comes from Allobosea sp. 05T439, assembly GCF_056396005.1. NCBI lineage: Bacteria > Pseudomonadati > Pseudomonadota > Alphaproteobacteria > Hyphomicrobiales > Alloboseaceae > Allobosea > Allobosea sp. 05T439. Next base: position 269,311 of record NZ_JBFTKP010000008.1, read on the forward strand.
GCTATTCCACGCTGGGTCTGCGCGCCTCGAGCCAGTTCGCATTGCAGGGCATGGACCTGACCCTGCGCGGCACGCTGGCCTGGCGCCATGCCTTCGGCGATGTCGATCCGAAAGCGACGCTCGCCTTCGCCGGCAGCTCGCCCTTCAGCGTCGCCGGCCTGCCGATCGCGAAGAACGCCGCCCTCGTCGAGGCCGGTCTCGATCTCGCCATCAGCAGCAGCGCCTCGCTCGGCCTGAGCTATACCGGCCAGCTCGCGGCCGACACCCAGGACCACGCCTTCAAGGCGAACTTGGCGGTGAGGTTCTGACAAGGGCCTCGGGTCGCGGACGTCCAGTAGAGACCTCCTCGAATTATGTTCACCTTGAGGTCGTTACAAAGCCGGCAGTCGCGAGCGCTGCGTCAGTCGATCCAGCGATTGCGCCGACAACAAATCTCAGTTGGAACCGTGGCGTTCGCGCCAAAATATATGGATCCGCATCGACGCCGAAGATGCCCACGTAAACATTTTGTAGATGTCGCCGGTGCTTTCTCTGAGTGTCGTCACACAGAGCCTATGTGATTCTGCCTTTGATTCTGGCTTCGACTGCTCGCAATGCGATCGCGTACCGATCGCGCTCGCGACCTACGCGCGAGAGGGAGCAGGTATGGATTGGGGGCGTGTGCTTCCGGCTACCCTGCACGACGAGCGTGGAGCGCCGGATGTAACGAGCTTATCCGGAGGTGGTGAATGCGATCGGGTCACTCCTTGATTTCGTGCCCAGCCCTGGCTGCGGTTTTGCGGTATCTGGCCCCTTTCGTTTTAGGCGCGCCGAGCCAAATCGTCCCCGCTCTTGCGACGCCTCCCGTGAGGCTCAATCGATCTCCCGAATTTACCAAGCGTGGCCGCGCGCATGAGACGATGCGTCTGGTGGCTTGGCTTACAGCGGGTGCTGCTGGCGCAGTTTGGCTCCCTGCATCGGCCGCCTACGCTCAGCCCGCGTGCGTGACACCGAGTGGAAATGGAGGGATTGCGCAGAACGGCCCTCCTCCATGTACGGTCGGCAATATCTCGGTCGGCTTCGGGACAGCGATCACGGCCACGAATGGTGCCGATGTGACCGCAAATGGCCTGGTGCGGGCCCAGGGGTTCGGAACCGGAATTGACGCCAGCACCAATTCGCTCGTCACCGTAAACGGCCCGGTGACAGCGAGTGGCTTGGGGTTGGGTGCCAGCACCGGGGCACGGATCGAGGCCAACGGAATCGTGTTGAGCAATGACGGCGGTGGCGGAGCCATCGCCATGCAGGCCAATGGCGGGACCATCATTGCTCGCGCCGTTACTGTGAATTGGCCCAATGGCGGCGGTCAAAGTCTCGTGCAGGCCCTGGCCGGAGGGCTGATCGAGTTTACGTCCGGCTCCTCGATCAACAATCCCAATGGCGGTATCCCGTCCGCCTTGCTCGCTGACGGCGCGGGCAGCCGCATCATTGCCGATGGCCTGCTCGTTTTCAT